>CAZQWL010000001.1:0-19920 GCA_964597225.1 uncultured Candidatus Saccharibacteria bacterium
CTAAAGTCAAACACTTGTTCTTTACATCAAAATCACTGTAAATGAGACAAACACCCTGTCTCCCACCTGCTGGGACATAGCGTGTTTGTCTCATTATGAAGACAGACACTGACGCTCAAAGTCGATTGTCGACAAGAGCACAACTTTTGGAGAAAGTCTTATGACAACTTCTGGACTTCGGGAACGGCGTACGGAGCACACCTACCCACCCGAGTACAAGCCACTCGGCATTGTCGAGCAAGTCAAAGCGTTGCAGAAGGTTTCGGCTTTTGCTGAACTGGATGCTGCTTGGGCACTCAACGAAGCAGAAGATTGGTACGCCAGTCTGGTTCTGCCCGACTGGGTGGAATCGCCACTTGTCTACGTTTGGCACGAGGCTCTTGGTGGGTATCACACCACCCAAGATCTGGTGCTCAAGGCTATCGCAAAGGAACGTAAGTTCTACAACTACCGCGAAGGTCAACTGACACAAGAACGTCTGCGCCAGCATGAAGCAACGCGTGAAGCGGAACTCAAGCTGAAAGCCGACCAGCCTGGTGACTTCCTGATTGTGCCTTCTCAGGCTGGTGACCGTTGGGGTGGCTATCCAGTCAAGGAAGTTCGTGAGTCGTATGACAAAGGCGAATTTGGCCTTGATGGCATCGCTGAAGGTTGTCGTATCATCTCTCATCCCAATCGCCTTGTGCGATATAAAGAACTTGACATGGATTGCCCAGGTGCTGAGTTAGATAACCCAGATGTCGATGTTGTTCGCCTCGTTCACGCTCCGTGCTTCGTGTTCAACGACGACAAGGTCAAGTTCGTCTCGAACCATATTGTCGGTGCTTGCGGCTACTTTGGGTCGGCTTCGGGTGTTCTTCCGCAGTGATCTTTGAAGATTGAAGACTTGAATCTTTTAAGTCTTTGATTTTTGACTTGTTGCGTAGATGAAAGGTGCTGGGAGCACGTTCCATCGACGCAATTTTTGCCCCTAACTGGAAACAGTTAGGGGCATTTTTCTTGTTATACTATGTGTGAGTCTAGGTTATTGCACAGTCGTCTACGGATTACTGTCACCGAACTCTCAATGATACACTATTATTATTAATTCTCATGAGAAACAATGTATGGAAGATGTAAAAAAGGAAGAATCAAAACAGACGCAAGAAGATGTGCAGCAAACGGCTGACAATCAACAGGTAACCTCATCAGACAATGCGTCTCAGCAAAAATTCAGTACAAAAGCAATTGTTGCGTTCTTTGCAGGGATTTTATGTGTGTTGGGTGTTGCATGGTTTATACAAAATAATTCGTCTGAAAGTGATACAGATGATGCATTTTCCACTACTAAGCAGACAATCCTTGCAACTGTAAATGGGGAAACTATTACACAAAAGGATATTGATGAACGTATACAAGGAGCTAGTCAAATACTCAATTCTCAAGGAGTTGATCTTTCAGATCCTGCGGTAAAAGCTGATATCGAAAAACAAATGCTTGAAGATACTATTGGCTATATTGTGCTAAAGCAGAAAGTAGAAGAGAGTTCTGTCACCACTGATGATACAGAGGTGCAAAAGCAACTTGATACATATATACAACAGGCAGGTACAGAAGAAAACTTAGAAGCTCAACTGCAACAGGCTGGCCTTACACTAGACTTATTTAAAGAGCGAATTGCAGAGCAGTTACGTATTGATGCATACTTATCAACTGTGGTTTCTACCGAGGGTATTACTGTGTCAGACAATGAAATACAAGCATTCTATACAAAAGTCGCATCTTCTATGGGTGAGCAAGCACCAAAAATTGATGAGGTAAAAGACACAATTCGCCAGCAACTTATTGATCAAAAACGCAATGAAAAAATTCAAGCGTACATCGATACGTTACAATCAGATGCAAACATACAATATACCAACACATAGGAAAATAACATTATAAAAAAACGCACATTAGTGCGTTTTTTTATAATGTGCGATACTTTGACCCGTATGCAGAAAATACAGTACGGAGTTGATGTTGCTCTAAACCGTCAAGATGATTTAGATAAAAAAGCTATTGCAGGAGTTGATAGGTTTATTTCTGCTGCAAAAAAGGTAACAGTTATAGACATTGGTTGTGGCGCAGGTGGTACAACCACTACTTTAGCTCAACCTGGTGCTTCTGTTGTTGGTATTGATATTTTAGATTATTCTTCACACTTTGAGGAACTACGTAATGCAAATAACTTATCAGAACAACAATTACGATTTATTCAGGGTGATATACGTAAGGCTTCTGCATTGGTGGATGAGTTATCTCCAAAAATTTGTCTGATGCAACGTGTTATTCATTATATGCCATACAACGATGCGTTATCTGTCTTAAAACACCTTAGAAAAAGCGGAGTAATCGACTTATTTATTTCTGTTACAGGACTTGAGAGTGATATTGGAAATAATTATACAGACAAGAACAAACCCGTACAAAAGCGTTTTTGTACATTAGCGCTAGAAGACATGAATAGATTCTCTATTACACAACCTGTTTGCTTATATACCCCTGAAGAATTTACATACCTTCTGCAAGAAAGTGGCTGGGAGATAAAAGAGTGTTGGGTGTCTGCCTTTGGAAATGTGAAAGCGGTTTGTGGGTAGACTTTTTAATTTATTGCAGTATAGTATCAGCAGTACGTACATTGAACAGAGGAGACATACCGTGGAAGATAGACCGATAATAGCAATTGATTTTGATGATGTGATTGCTGGCTTTAACTCAGCATATGTTGAGTATAGTAAAAAAAAATACAAAACTACAATTACTTATGAAACAGCGAACACGTTTGATATGCCTAAATTATATGGTGTATCACCAGCAGAAATTGTTTCAAGGGTGAGAACATTTTGCCATGAACATCATGATAGTATCTCCCCGATTGTAGATACTGCGCCAGCACTGAAAATTCTTTCAGAACGCTATATTCTTCATGTTGTGACTTCACGATGTCAGACACTTTCTGGTATTACCGAAGGTTGGCTCCAAGACTATCAAATGCTTGATTATTTTGAAGACCTTCATTTTACTAATGGTTTTGGTTCGACTTATGCAAAGAAGCGCACTAAGTTGGAAGTTGTACAAGGCATTGGGGCGAAAGTGTTGATTGAAGATGCTCCTGGGCATGCACTTGAGCTTTCAAATGCAGGTTATCCTGTACTACTTCCAGATCGTCCTTGGAATAAAAAGGTTGAGGACATTTTGATTTACCGAATGCCAGGATGGATACCTATAAAAGAGTGGCTGTTTAATCGTATGCCAGTTTGATACCCCCCCCGCCATGTCAGTGGCGGGGGTTTAATAATCTACATTAAATATTTCTGCAAGAATTTGGTATTATATCTATATGACTATTGAAACTATCTATATCGAGTACATCACTCAGATATTCGAGATGAACACGATAACAACTACGGTGTGATTTTCTCGATTTGGGATAGAATGTTTGGCACACTACATAAAATTGTTCCAAATAGAATTGGACTGCAAGGGGTAGATGATAAAAATTTCCTTGGATTCCTTACGTTTCCATTTAAAGATAGATAATATGACAGAAAAGAAAATGACATCACAGAAAAATAATCCCTTACACGGTATTACTCTTAAGGTTCAATTGGAGGAGCTTGTAGCTAAATATGGATGGAAAGGGTTGGATGCTCAGTTTCATTTTAATTGTTTTTATTCAAAACCAACCATCAACTCAAGTCTAAAATTTTTACGCAAAACACCATGGGCACGAGAAAAGGTGGAGAAGTACTACTTCTGGACGTTTTATAAGAGAGATGGTACGAGGAAATAACAAAAGACTGGCGTCATGACGCCAGTCTTTTGTTATTTTATTAGAGCAGTCTGACTGCTCTATGAACGATTAGGCTTTCCTGCGATGAAAGTAAGAGCCTTACCTCGTTTGTCACCACGACCTGTTCGACCGATTCGGTGTACGTAGTCGTCTTTGGTGTTTGGAAGGTCGTAGTTGATAACGTGCGATACGTTGTCAACGTGGATACCTCGAGCGGCTACATCGGTTGCTACCAGCACTCGGGCATTCCCACTTTTGAATTTTGAAAGTGAACGTTGTCGTTGTCCATGAGATTTGTTCCCATGAATTGACTCTGCTTTGATTCCACTTTTAAATAGTTCCTTTGCAAGCTTCTCAACACTGTGCTTCATTGCACCAAAGATGATGACTCGGGTGAAGCTATCGTCCTTCAGTAACTCTAGTAACGTGTCGTATTTCTTAGTATGTGCATAGTTCACCACATCTTGCGCGATACTGTCAGTCACGTCTTTCTTTTTTACAGAAATTGTTACCGGGTCAATAAGGAAGTCGTTTACGATTTTTGCAGCGTCACGTCCCATTGTTGCAGAGAAGAAGAGTGTTTCTCGGTCTGTAGGAGTACCTTCTAGGATTGCACGAATGTCATGGATGAACCCCATGTCGAGCATCCGGTCTGCTTCATCAAGTACCACCGTTGTTACTTTGCTGGTATCTAGGCGGTCACGGTTAATGAGGTCGAGGATTCGACCTGGTGTACCGATAATAAAGTGATTTTTTCGTCGTAGGGCATTTATCTGTGGACGGATGTTCGTACCACCAACACATATTGTTGAGTAGAGCTTGAAGTCTCGTGTAAGCTTCTTGAATTCATCTTCAATTTGGATTGCGAGCTCACGTGTTGGCGCAAGAATAAGTGTCTGTCGAGAGTATTCATTGAGTGTCTTCTCGATAAGTGGAACTAAGAATGCAGCAGTCTTACCGGTTCCAGTTTCAGCAAGTCCAATAACATCATGCCCGTCTAAAATCTCTGGGATGATTTGGTCCTGAATAGGTGAGGGGACTTCGATGCCCATCTTATTGATTGTTTTTGAAAGTCGTGAATTCAGTCCAAAGTCTGTAAATTTGTGTTTTGCTTTGTATACTTCTTCTTTTACTTCAACAGGATTGGTGTTGATGAATTCTGACGGGTCGAATGTTGGCATCTTTCGGCCTCCACCTCCTCCACGTCGTCCACCTCCACCTCCTCGATTTCCACCTCCACTACGTCCACGGCTGTTTCCTCCTTTGTATCCGCCGCTTGAGCGTCGTGCACGAGGATTAGACCATCCAGAAGTATTTCCAGAAGAGTGTGATGAGTAAGGTCGTCGGCTACCCGAACGAGAGCCACTCCGACTTTGTCGGTTGTTAGTTTGTTCCATTTATTATTTTAAATTAGCGAAACGTTGTACGTTTCAATAGTAGTATGTAGAAATATATAAGAGCAAATGCTTCAAGAGAGAATCATATACCTTCTGTACTTCTTCAGAACCGGTTTAGAATCTCACCACAATAAAATATATCTGGTGCTTGTTTCGGGTCGTCGTAATTAAAAATCAGGCTACAAATGGCGTATCGTTCGTCAGTGAATCTCGATTCACCTCCTCACGTTACATCATTTTCGCACTTATTTTTAATCACTTTAGACCTCGATGAGATTCTAAACAGGTTCTTATGCCACGCATAGTTGAAGTACCAAGTTGGTATGCAAGACTGCGAGCATTCGCTTTTTCACCTTATATTGGTCTCAAAAAGCTTGGCGGTACAATACTATAAGTTTGATTATGTGTCAATAACCTTTGTTTTCTTTATTAAGAATCGAATCAAAAAGTGGACGGGTGTCTGGGGTTCCATAATCATTATTTTGAGTGTCACCTTTCTTGTATGAAATGTAGATAAGGAAGGCCATGTTGACTAAAGGGATAAGGGCAAGGGAAGATAGAAGGAGAAGTGCCCACAGGCCACTTTGGTTGATGTCGTGCAGACGCCGAAACGAGCAAATGAATTGGAAGGAAAGGGCAAGTGGTGCCAGGATGAGTAATGTAGTTTGTAAAGCGGGAAGACTTGCAAGTAGGCCCTCGAGGGTAAAATTACCGTTAAGTACCAAAAGTATAGGGATGGTGACTACTCCTACAAGAATTACCTGACTCCAGATGAAGTTACGCCTGCTCATTCGGCCACCAAATAACATTTCTTTCATAGTGGGTTTATTGTAGCAGGTGTTTGTCGTGCAAATTGATGGGTTGCTATTTAGGGTTAATATGCTTTAATTACGTTAACAAATGCACTCCTCTTGTAGATGGTCTGTAGAAAGAAGTCGAAGGGAAGAAGGTAGTTTGTCATTAAAAATCAATAATTTAAATATTATGACAGGAACAATTGTAAAAATCGTAGGAGACCGAGGATTTGGATTTATCAAGCCAGAAGAAGGAGACAAGGAGCTTTTCTTCCACGCACGATCAATGGACGAAGGACTATTCGACCAGCTTGAAGAAAACGATAAAGTTACATATGAAATTGAAGAAGGTCCAAAAGGACCTGCTGCAATCAACGTAATGAAGGTTGAGTAAGCATGCACTAAAAAAACCGATGCATATTATGCATCGGTTTTTTTTATTTATTTAATCACTTGCAAGAATTTTAATTGCTTCCTCTATATGTTCCTCCCTCTGTGCTTGTGGAAGTGTTTGGCATGTATGAATATGGGTCAGTACATACTGCTCGCTAACTCCTTTTAATGCACTGCGTGCAGCCTTTACTTGTGTTATAAATTTTTTACAATCTTGTTTTTTACTTTCCTCAACCATTCGCCGTAATGCACGAATTTGCCCTTCTGCTCGATTGAGACGGTTGATGATTATTTTTTGATTTGCGTTGTCTATCATATAGGCAACAGTATCATATTCACTTTACATTGTATACCCTATGGGGTATATTATCCCCATGAATGTAATACAACTAAAATATATAGGTGTTGGGATTTTTGTAAGCATTATTTTTATTACAGGCATGATGCACCGTAATGAACAAAATGTACATGCTCAAAAAACTGACGAACCACAAGTGAAACAGAAGCTCTTTTTTCCAGATGATACTGTTTCTGTACCGCTGTCAGTCTCTGGTGTGATTAGTGCAACTGATGCAATTACTGTGTATACAAAAACAGCAGGAGTTATAAAATCAATTTTTATAGAAGAGGGGGATCGTGTTAAAAAAGGTACGGTACTGTTCTCACAAGATACCCCAGTACTTGATAGTTCTCTTATGTTGGCTATTGCCCAAGGCAATAGAGAAGATACTGCAACACTTTCACAATACAGCAATCAGCTGGCGATAGGCCATAAGCTACGGAAAACGGCAACATTTGCTTCAACCAGTGCGATGTTGCAGAAGGAAAGCTACCACGGTACCACTGATGAGTTAAAAGAATCACTGCGCCTTACTTTAGATTCTTCGGTTACACAACTGGTAACTATATTAGATTTTCTTAATGAGAACAGAAGACTATTACCGTCAAAAGCAGTAGATGAATACACACGTGTGTTGGTTGCTGTATACGGCTCACAACCATCGTATTTAAACGATGGACTAGTTCGACGTACCTCAGAATCAGGAAAAATACTAATTGATGTACAAAACTTAACGGAAGATTCTAGTATTGGCCATTTAGTCACTGTTGCAGAAGATGTGGCAAGCCAAATTTCTCGAGTGTCACAAATTTTATTCGATGTCGAGTCTGAGTTTCTTGATGAATCAAAAGTAAAAACTGAGAGTGCTCTCTATACTGTATATCTATCACATCGCCGTGAAATAACAGATGTGAAAAAAAATATTCTTACCGCACAGATTGGTCTGATTGCAACATTACCACAAGAAGAAAAAAATTTGTTAGCCACAAACCATGCTCAGATTATTGCAGAAATTGATGAAGTTGAGGCATACAATCAAACAAAATATGCTAAACAACTGATACAAGACGTATCTGCTGTTACTGATGCACAAGTTACATATATACAAAGTCAAATACAACTTGCTCAGGCAACAACACCATTTGATGCTGTTGTAGAAAGGGTATTTCTCGATGCAGGGCAGTACGCAGCACCAGGAGAGTCTGTTGCTGTGTTGCAGGGAAGTGGAGGTTTGGAATTAACTGTTTCGGTACCAGTTGAATTTGTGTCTCTTTTGAAAGAAGGGCAAGCGTTTACCGTTGGAGCTGAAGTAGTTGGTCATGTAAGTAGATTTTCACCAGTAACCAATAATGGAATAATTACCGTTTTTATTACTCTCGATACAGGTGTCTACATGCCTGGTCAAGTACTCACGGGAGTATTAGAAATTGAGTCTGAAAATACAACGGTTGTAAAAATTCCTCGTGAGTTTATACAGTTTGCTACCTACGGTCCTGTTGTATATACAAAAGATGGAAAAGAGGTTCCGATTACAATTCTGTACGATACTCTAAAAGACGTATACATAGAAAAGAAGAATATTTTTAATGAGGGTATTACATCCGTAAGGGTTACAACGCTATAATATTATGGAATATCACACTACTACTGGTTCATTGAATATTGTCGGAAGTATCAGTCATTTTTTTACAGTACATAGACCACTGTCAGTACTTTTGTTGGTGGTAACAATTGTGTTTGGATTAATGTCTTTCTTTCTTACACCAAAGCAATATAATCCAGAAATAGTTCGCCCAGCATTTTCCGTGTCTATTGATTATAGTGGTGCGACGCAGAAAGAGGCAATTGATAAAGTGACATATGAACTTGTCGAGAAAGTTCTTGCTGTGCCGGGGGTAGATGATGTATTTACGACAGTTGTAGATGGTGCAAAAATACAAACAACAGTTATTTTTGAAGTTGGTTATGACGCAACAACCGCAAAGGTGGACTTACTCTCACAGATACAACAGCATGAATACTTTGCTCGAGGTTTTATTGCAGCACCAAATATACTTGAAATAAATCCTGAGACTATTCCAGTATTACAAATTGTTTTTTCTTCAAATACTATTGGTATACAAGAAGTTCGAAAAAGAGTTATAGAACTATCTCATGCAATAAGTAGTGTTTTAGATGTGAGTGCAGTTGATGTTATTGGGGGATACGAGCCAACGGTACAAATTCAATTACATCCTGAAAAAATGCAAATACATCAAGTGCCACTTTCTCAAGTATTACAGACACTTACGTCAGGTCAGTCACGCTTGGCAAGTGAAGGCTTTCATACAACATCCCAAAGTGTCTCCTTTGTTTATGATGGACAAGTAAAAACTCTTACAGATATTGGGATGCTTCCAATAAATTCAGAAATACGAATTCGAGATATTGCAACAGTTTTTTCCGGTGCACCAAAGGATAGGGGGTATGTTTTACAAACCAATAATGAAAATCAACCCTCATCAGAGGTCGTAGTGTTGGCGGTTTCAAAAGTAGAAGGATCCAGCGCACCAACTGTCACCACTGCGGTTAAAGAAAAAATACAAACTCTTTTTGATACAGAGGTAATTACCAATATGGAGTATCAAGTTGTACATGATGACGGTGTAACAGCATCACACGAAATATCTGGATTAACAAAAAACCTTATTACCTCTATTGTGATAGTGGTAGTAGTACTCTTGTTGTTCTTATCGTTTCGAGCATCTATGGTGGTATTTGTTGCAATTCCAGTAACACTTTTAATTGTGTTTGGTATTGGGTACCTTTTTGGACAGACAATTAATCGTATTACACTTTTTGCACTGATTCTTTCACTAGGGCTTTTGGTGGATTCAGCAATTGTGGTTGTCGAAAATATTCATAAGCACTTACATAAAGTGTCAAAACAGACAGCATTTGCCACTCGTGAAATAATCATTGCTGGTGCAGTGCATGAAATTGGAATTGGACTGTTTCTCTCTGCTGTTACTTCGGTTATTGTATTTTTACCCATGCTCTATATTACGGGAATGATGGGACCATATATGGGACCAATTGCCTTTTTTGTCCCAGTTGCGTTAGTGGTTTCGTTGCTTGTGGCGATAGTGGTTACGCCGTTTGTTGCGTCTCATTTATTATCTGTCTCAGAAAAGAGAAATCCAGTATCTGTATGGGTTGATAAGCGAATGCAAAAAGTAATTGTGTATTATCAGAAAATTTTACATAAAATACTATATTCTGCACAGTTGCAAAAAATAATTTTACTCGGAGCATTGGGAGTATTTCTACTTTCCTTACTTTTGCCATTAACTGGTTTAGTGCATTTTCAAATGCTTCCACGGGCTGATCGTGACCAGGTGTATGTATATATTGATGCACCAGTGGACACTCAGACCGAAATGACAAAGGATATTACACAAAAGATTTCTCAACTATTGATTTCTTCACCTGAAGTAACTTCTGTTGAACAGTATGTTGCACAAGCACCAGCTCTTGATTTCAATGGCATGTTTAAAGGAGTGCAAAATCGTACACATCCGTATCAAGCAACATTGCGTGTAAACTTTACACCTGCACACACGAGATCTCTATCATCTTCTGAACTTGCAACACAGTTTCGTACAAATATTGTCAGTGAGTACCCAGAATATCTTCCAGTAATACGTATTATGGAGGAGCCTCCTGGTCCACCAGTGCGGGCGACTGTTGTGGCAAAAATTTCATCGAAAGATTCTCAAGTACAGGATGAATTTGCACAAAAATTACAAGATTATTTTGTAGCACAAAATAATAGTATTGATGTATATAATTCAACAGATGATCCTGTGGGGAGAGTTGTATATTCTTTTAATGCTGATAAAGCACAAGCATATGGTGTGCACAGTGCTGACGTACAACAGGTTTTGGCAACTCTATCAGGGTCACTGTTTGCAACTGAGTATCTTTCAAGTGGCAATAATGAATTTACCCCAATACTTCTGTCATTTCCTGCTGAGTATACAGATGCTCCTTCGGATATAAACCAATTAACAGTTCCTGCTAAAGATGGATTATTTATTCCGTTGACATCGGTATTGGATGTATCATATGAACCTCAGCCACCTGCAGTTTATTTTGATCGAGTAACTCCCGTAACGTATGTGACCGCTGAAGTGCAAAATACACCAGTTATTTACGTTGTAATACGTACGATATATGACTTAGTATCAGAAAATATAGCAGGATACACTGTTACGCACTGGGGATTATTTTCTCTTGATATTAAAGATAGCAATGGGACAACTATAACGGTACAGTGGGGAGGTGAGTGGGAGATGACATTGGAGAACTTTAGAGATTTAGGTATTGCAATGGGTGTTGCATTACTTCTGGTATATTCAGTACTTGTTGCTCAATATAACTCCTTTAGTAAACCTGCGTATATTTTGGTAACCGTACCACTTGGACTTGTAGGTATTTTGTGGGGATTTTTACTACTTGATACTGTTTGGGGTATTACACTGACTGCAACTGCACTGATTGGGTTTATTGCACTGATTGGACTGGTGGTAAATAATGCAATTATATTCTTAGAATATGTTGAACAGGCGCAGTTGAAAGGAAGAACACTTGAAGAAGCACTCCTTGCAGCTGGGTCTGCACGGTTGCGACCAATTTTCCTCACTTCATTGACAACTATTTTAGGAAGTCTGACTATTGTAAATGATCCTGTGTGGTCAGGACTTGCATGGGCGATTATATTTGGATTGTCTTTATCAACGATTCTCACACTCCTGATGTATCCAACTTTATTGGCATTCTTTCAAAAGAAAGAATAAAGAGATAACAAAAATATTATTATAAATAATTATTTATTTTTATGGAAACAAAACTATATATAGCAAATCAGAAGGATGTAATATATTTAAAAGACATATCTGCACTTCGTCAATCATTTATTTTAGCGTCAGTACTTATAGTCACCGGTGTGATACTTTCACAAATGGTCCATGTTTATTTTATCGGCATATCGTTGCTCGTTGCTGGAGGGTTGGCTTTTTCTGGAATAGTAGGTTGGTGTCCAATGGCTTTACTATTACAAAAAATGCCTTGGAATAGTAAAGGAAAATAGCAACTTTGCTATGAGTATTACTATACATATAATATAGAGTAATAGATATGCTTTTTTATGCTGTAATCTGATAGTATAGTATGTACATAAATTAATTTATATATGAAATTAAAAAACTATGCATGGCAGATTATTGGGGTTGTGGCGGTATTGTCTGTTGGGGCATCGATTGTCTATTCTAATTCCGTAAGTAATAAAGCTAATGATGGAGTAACGTTTGAACCTCACGTAAAGGGAAGTGCAGATGCAAAAGTGACGATAATAGAGTACAGCGACTTCCAGTGTCCTGCATGTGCACAGTTTTATCCGATTGTAAAAGATGCACTCGACCAGTTTGACGGGGATTTGCAAGTTGAGTTCAAGCATTTTCCTCTTATTTCTATTCATCCTCTTGCAATCCCAGCAGCAAAGGCTGCAGAAGCAGCAGGGCAGCAGGGTGAATTTTTCGCAATGCACGATGCACTGTTTGAAAATACACAAGAATGGACAAGTACGTCGAACCCTCAGCCATTTTTTAACGCCTATGCAGAAGAGATTGGTTTAGATATGGCATTGTTCAAAAAACATATGAAGTCGTCATTGATAAACGACAAGATTAATGATGAGTTTAACGAAGCTCGGAGTCTTGGTTTAAACAGCACTCCAACCTTCTTCCTTAATGGAGAACGAATGCAGTTTACAACGTTTGAAGAGTTTATTAACCAAATCACATCCGCAATTAGTCTCGTAGATGGTGGAGATAACGAAACAGAAGAATCTATCCCCGTTTCTCACACTAATTCTGAACCAGAAGTTCGATTCGGTTTCTAATTCGCTTAGATAATTCACGGCATGTACTTGTGTTACCATAGAACATACTTTTTTCTAGACGTTACAGTAGACTCATATGGCTGGCACGACAGTAAGAATAGCTTAGAGAAATATACAGATATCAGTACAAGTCAAACAATATGAGATTTATATTTATTCACAGTTCAAAAAAACAACAAAGAGGAGGAAGGGCCTATGAACTTTTTGCTCAATCTTGTGAAAAACTCGGAATCGAATTTTTTCCAATAAATTGCCAAACATATGATTATTTTTCTCTTCCTGAATTAGGTTCCGATGACATTCTCTATAGAAGTGCTACTGGTGAAAGAGCGCGAGTTTTCGAGAAACTGTTGATAAATGATTCATGTCGACATTTTTATACACACTGGGACCACTCTTTACGGGGCAGGGGTACGACATATTTTTATCATAAAAAGCAAGGTCTTCCAGCTATCCCCACTATTCCTTTGATACCAAAAAACCGTGAGGAGGTTGAAAAATTTTCTGAAGAATTGGGAGGCTTCCCGATTATTGTAAAGGCAACAGGAGGTTCAAAAGGTGTTGGTGTGATGAGGGTGGATTCCCAGAAGAGTCTTGTGTCTATCTGTGATTTTGTTCGTGGGGAAGATACTAGTGTAATATTACGAAAATATATTGAACATGAGTATTACGGAAGACTTATTGTACTAGGAGACCAAGTCGTAGCAAGTAACAGGACACGTTCTCTTGATGGTGACTTTAGAACGAATACCTCAGATACACCAAATGGAGAAGCATATGTATTCACAAAAGGTCTACAAAAAATGGCCATTAAAGCAGTTTCTGTACTCGGTTTAGAATTCGGTGGAGTTGACCTCCTTTTTGATGCAGAAGGAGGTGCACATATCGCAGAAGTAAATTTTCCAACTGATTTTGGATGTTGTCAAGATATTACAGGAATAGATGTTGCAACAATGATGCTCGAATTTGGCTCAAAATAAGGTAATAATTTAAATACAATACAAATACATTCGAATTTGTATTGTGTTGTATCAGGATATTTCGAATAAACCTCATATATTTAACATTTGTCAAGTATTGACAAATGTTAAATATATTATTTTGTATTGCAAATTAGCACTTTTGTAGTATGCTTTTGACTCAGATTATTGAAATAGGCAAATCAGGAAACTAATTTACATATATTTTACACATGGAGAAAAAACAAAAAAATATTATTGTATTTGTATCGACTATATTTGATAGGTATGTGGAAGATATTCATGCATATGCAAAAGACAATAATAAAGACTATCGTATTATGCTCCTTTGTGATTCTCGTATAAAGAGAACTGATACAGAGAGATTGTATGATTTACATATTGAGTGTGATTTTTCTATGCCACATAGAATTGCTGAAGCCCTTTTACCGTACCAAAATGAGCTACTTGCTATCACTTGTCGTACCGAACAACACATTGCACAATTTGCACAGGTGATTCCGCATGTACCGTATCTCAGAACTCCAAATACAGAATCTTTGAAATGGGCTACTGATAAATATGAGATGAGAAAGCGACTTAAGCTTTTTGATGCTAAAAATACTCCGCGTTTTACTTGGATAAAAGAGAATACAAAAAATGAACGTAGTAGAGTGATTGAGAAGGTTCAGTTCCCGATGATTGTAAAACCAGCAAACCTTGCAGGGAGTTTGTTTGTTACTGTTTGCTATCATGAAGAAGAGCTGGAAAAAACACTAGGAGTTTTATTCCGTAAGCTGAGAAAAGCTTACGAAACTAATAAACGAATGGAAGTTCCCAAGATAATTGCTGAGGAGTACATGGAAGGTGACTTGTATTCTATTGATTCCTATGTAAATGCTCGTGGTGAGGTATACCATTGCCCTATGGTTCTTCAAAAGACAGCGCGTGATATTGGTCACGATGATTTCTATAATTATTTACAAATTACGCCAACTGCGTTGAAAGCTTCGACTATTGAAAAAGCTCATGCCGTTGCTGAAACGGCTATTCATGCTTTAGGACTACGGAGTGTTACGGCACATACTGAGCTTATGAAAGTTGACGATGAGTGGAAGGTGATTGAGGTTGGCCCACGCTGTGGTGGTGCCCGGGATACACTTCATAAGCTGAGCTGTGATATTAATCACACGATGAATGATGTTGCGATACGTATCCCACGGAAGCCTATGATTCCTAAAAAATGCAAAGGTTTTGCTGCCTATTTGAAGTACTTTGCTGATAAGGAGGGTGTCATTATAGAAACAAAGGGAATTAAAAAGATTGAAAGCCTCGAATCATTTCACCGTATATCAGTAAACAAAAAAGTAGGAGACCGTGCCGTCTTTGCACGTAATGGAGGAAGGTCTGTATTTCTGCTTTATTTGTATAACGATGACCGGTCAAAGCTTCTGGCTGACATCCGCCGAATTGAGAAAATGGTTGATGTAAAAGTAAAAAATGGTAGAGCAAAGAACGCAGTAAAGAAAACCGTGGTAAAGAAGGTTGTGAAGACAAAGAAATAGAGTTGTACCAATGAGCCGCACCCACAGGGTGCGGTCTTTTGGTACTATAGTGCTAATGATTCGAACTCGTGATTTTTTGTTGTTTATTCTTACTCTGGTTTTTCTTGGTGTTGCCATTGCGAATACGGTGACCAAAGACATCCAAGGTACGTATTCCGGGGAAGAAGTGGTGTTTAATGATACTGAGCTCGATTTGGAGGCACGATCTGAGTCTTCTGACATAGACAGACAATCTATTATTGACCGTTTACGCTCAAAGCTCCTGAGTTCAAAAGAGCGCATTGAGGTATCTCCGAGTGTTGAGTCGGTTGCAGTGACCGCATCACCAAGTACTACTACATCAAATGCGTCAATGCATGTACAGAAATGTGCGTATCCTGATGATTTTATTACAAAAGTACCCTCATGGCCTTTCTCTAAAGTACAGGTGAAAATTGAGAATGGAAAACGTATCTTTTATACAACAGTAACTCAAGAGACACCTGTTTCTGCATCCAGTACTGCAAGTAGTACGGTGATAAAAAAAGTAACAACAACAGAGAGTTTGCTAGAACTACCACTTCTTCCAGCAAAGCAACAACAAGGACAATGTGTACCCAGTGAAGTCATCGGTGTTACCCCGAACGGACTTTTGATATTTAATAGTTCCGTTGCCACCTATGCAGGGGTTGGTGTAGATACACTTATTGGGTACGCACGTGATGGATTTCCTATCTATGGGGTATATGCAGGAGAGGTAGACCAGTGTGGAGGCTATGACCACCCCTCAGGATATCGGTATACCGTTTCGACAGAACGTGCCTATATAGTTGGGTGTTATGTGAGCACTCCACAGACGTTTAATTTATAGATAATATGTCACCTCTAAAACTTAAAGATCAAAGTATAGTAAGTCGTATTGGTGATATTTTAATGTTGCCATTAATGTACTTGCTACAGATGAATATTTCAGAAGTACCGCAACAAACACACTATTGGAATAATACTAAGATGAGTTCTGAAAATATCGCTGATTTTGAAGCTGATTATATGGTAACAGCTACAGGAGTTGAAGGTGCTGTGAAAAGATGGTTTGGTCCATTACCTATTTTTCATATGCCGATTATTGGGGGATGGTCAGAATTTATTGTTATTGAACCAATGGAACAAAAATCAGAATGGTACATTGGTTGGCTTCCTTTTGATACTATTGGTATTTCTCAAATACCGCTTACAGACAAAGTGCGTGTACTGTTAGGTCCTCGACCAGTTCAGTTTTTTGGTGTAGATGCTCATGGTAGACAAATCCCAATTAAAATATCCGGAAAAGGAACAGTTGGTAAGGCTGGTGATTACTCGAAAATTCCTTTGTTGTAAATAAGTTATAATCGTAACTATTATGAACAAATTTCCAAAAGACTTCTTATGGGGGGCTGCGACTGCATCGTATCAAGTGGAGGGGTTTAATGAAAACACTGACTGGGCGAAGGCCGCAAAACAAGGACGGGTTCCTGGAGCAGGACGACTAGCTGACCATTACAATCGATATGAAGAGGATTTTGATATTGCACAAGAGCTAGGGCACAATGCTCACCGATTTTCTATTGAATGGGCGCGTATTGAGCCACAAGAAGGTGTGTTTGATGAGGAAGAAATAGAGCATTATCGTAATGTACTCAGAGCACTTAAAAAACGTGGGATTACACCCCTGGTGACCCTCTGGCACTTTACACTCCCTCTCTGGTTCTCAGAAAGCGGTGGATTTGAGAGGAAAGATGCTCCGGTAATTTTTGCTCGATACAGCGCACATGTCGTGCGTGAGCTTGGTGATTTATCTGAACATTACTCAACGATGAATGAACCTAATGTATTTGGAAGTAACGGATACTTGCGTGGAAGTTGGCCACCGTTTAAGAGATTTGCTGCTACAGATTTAGTGTCTATTACAAATTCAGGACGGACCTTTGAGTCAAGGGCAAACAAAGGTATTCGACCACTTTTCAATTATCTTTTTGTGATGAGGAATCTTGCGAATGCGCATAATGTTGCATATGATGCTATTAAAGATGTTGCACCAGAAAAAGAGGTAAGTGTCGTAAAACATGTAATTTATTTCCATGCCAACTGGAATCCTGTGAACAAGATAAAGGCATGGGTCGCGAACTACACTTGGACACGTATATTTATGCGACGCACACATAAGAAATGTGATTCAATTGGACTTAATTATTACTTCCATAAAAAGTTTGGTGATAGGAAGGTATATGAAAAGACAGACATGGACTGGGATATCTATCCACATGGTATTTATGGTTCTTTAAAAATGCTTTCTAAATACAAAAAACCTATCTTTGTTTCAGAAGCTGGTCTTGCAGACAAGGAAGATAAATACCGTGCAGACTATATTACCGTGCAGGTGGAAACTGTTGCGAAAGCAATTGAAGATGGTATGAACATTACTGGGCATATGTATTGGTCACTGATTGATAATTATGAGTGGGCACTAGGTATCAATAAAAAGTTTGGTTTGGCAGAAATTGACTATGAGACACTGGAGAGAAAGATCCGACCGAGTGCATGGGTGTATAAAAAATTGATAGAGAAGTATTCGTAGTGAGATTGGTACAAAAGGTCCCGAAGGCTCCGCCTTCGGGACCTTTTGTATACACAGTCAGCCACAGTATATAAACTCATTTAATGTGATAATAGAAGGTGATTATCTTTATATAATAGCTCTCGAGTAATTTTTTCGTAGACAAAATTCACTAACAGCTAACAACTAACTGCTAATCGCTATCTATATGACTTGGTTATTACTTGCAACAGCAGGGCAGTTCCTCAATGCAATTGTCGCAATTTTAGATAAATACATTGTTACGGATAAAAAAATTCTTCCTCGGCCTTTTGTGTATGCATTTTACTCATGCTTGATTACTAGTTTTTGGATAGTAATTTATTTACTGGGATTTATACCTGGACTTTCTGAGCTTGGTGCACCGTCTTTGAATAATGTGCAGTCACCAACGATACAAGTTGTAGGGATGTCGTTTCTTGCCGCATACACCTTCTTTATGGCATTGGTGTCAATGTATGACGCACTTAAGCATGCAGATGCATCAGATGTAATGCCGGTTATTGGCGCAGTTGCAGCATTGGCGTCATTTGCAATGGCATACATCTTCCTTGGGACGCAATTATCACCTAATTTCATATGGGGGATTGCACTTTTGATAACAGGGACATTATTAGTCTCGCAACTGCAGTTCACTCGAAGTATTGCTCTGCATACCATCCATAGTGGTATTTTCTTTTCTTTACACTACATCTCAATGAAAGGTCTGTTTCAAGAAACTTCGTTTGATGATGGGTTCTTCTGGTCGCGTATTGGGTTTGTTCTATTTGCATTATCACTCTTATTGGTACCGTCATATTTTGCAAAAATTACAGAACAAACAAAGAAAGTTACAAAGAAAGGGGGACTCCTTGTACTCTTTGCAAAGGTATTTGCAGGGGTCGCTGCCTTTATGCTTCTGAAAGCAACTGATATGGGAGATGTGACCGTAGTGCAGGCGCTTGATGGTCTGAAATACGTATTTATTATTATCTTTAGTTTACTGCTTGGTAGGTTCTTGCCAAAAACGGCAGGGGAAAATGCATTGGATGCAAAGATTATAGTGCGTAAATCTTTATATGTCGCGATTATATCTATAGGCTTTGTGATTCTCTTTACATAGTATGAAATTTTTACTACACAAAACAACATTAATTGTACTTGCAATAATAGCTGTGTTAATTCTGCTTGTTTTCTTGTTAGCACAAAAGGACGCTCCAGAAAAAATACAATATGGAATGTCATTTAATACATTGTATGCAGGTGAGTTAGGTCTGGACTGGAAAGAAACATACGATGCTATTGTAGATGAACTGGGTGTGCGACACCTGCGTCTTGCAGCCCACTGGCCGTTGGTAGAGCCTATTGATGATGTATATAATTTCACAGAACTTGATTACCAAGTACAAAAGGCAGAAGATGTTGGGGCCGAAGTCATTTTTGCTGTTGGGCGACGGCTCCCACGCTGGCCTGAGTGCCATATACCAGATTGGGCTCGTGACCTTACTCAGGAAGAACGTCAACAGCAAGTGCTCGACTATGTTACGGTAGTTATTAATAGGTATAAAGACAGTCCAGCAATTACGTATTGGCAAATAGAAAATGAACCATATTTAGAGGTCTTTGCTAAAGACCATTGTGGAGAATTTGATGAAGAATTTTTCATAAAAGAAGTTGCACATTTTCGGTCTCTTGATGATACCCGCCCTTTCTTGATTACGGATAGTGGAAATCTGGGTACATGGCGTGGTCCATACAAGCATGGTGATGCATTTGGAACCAGTGTGTATGTACATTTCTGGAATCCAGAGCTTGGTCAGTTTAGAACGGTTCTCCCACCATGGTTTTATCGTGTAAAAGCAAATGTGATGAGATTACTTTATGGAGAGAAAGAAACGATGCTTATTGAGCTTTCTGCAGAGCCATGGCTTCTTGAGCCGATTGTAAATGTGGATATTGAGACACAATATTCAAGAATGGATTTGAAAAAATTTGAAGATATTTTACAGTACGCAAAAGGTACTCATTTTGAAAAACAGTACTTATGGGGCGCTGAGTGGTGGTACTGGCTCGATAAGCAAGGACACACTGAAATGTGGGAACGAGGTAAAGAATTATTTAATGAAT
>CAZQWL010000001.1:20020-25220 GCA_964597225.1 uncultured Candidatus Saccharibacteria bacterium
AAATATTATACAACCTGTTCAAAAAACTGTTTTTTCTCGATTTCCTATATTGTTCACACTTTTGGTTACATTTGGTGTAGTAACAACATTCCTTGGTTTTGAGAGATTGGTAACGGATATTGCTTTTATTAATGAACGTCCATTTTTAATGTTGATTGTAGGTCTTGGGATCTTGACTATAACTGGTACACTGTATAAGAAACTTGGATAAGTATGAAATTTTTTAAATTTATTTTTCCGTTTTTATATGCACGTGATTGGCATACAGGTAATTTAGAAATATCACGTCCTCGGTTAATACTTTTTATCGCAATGATATGTATCGTACTGCTTGGAGTTCTTATGGCCGCTATCTTACAAACACCGACCAGCTATAATACGTTATAATTATTTAATTACAGCACCATATGTCTAAACTTAAAATTTTTCTTCTAATCGGCTTATTTCTTCTCGTATCCGCTCTGGCTGCATCTGGATACGTTTGGTTTAAATTACAACAAACATTATCAAGCGCAACATCAGGATTACTTGAATCTGTAACTGGGAATGTGGATGCAGAGAAAGAAGTTGAGGCGTTTGTTCCCTCAGATGAAACTCCTATTGCAAATTCATTACCAAAAGAAGGACTAAAGATTGACTCGAGCGCTATTACTGACGACCAGAAAGTAATGGCCGAAAAAGTAGGTATCGACCTTGATGGTGTTGCCATTACTCCAGAAATGGTTGGCTGTGCTGAGAAGAAGCTTGGAGAAGGCCGTCTGCAGGAGATTATGGATGGTGCAAGCCCTTCAGTACTTGAGAGCATGTCATTACTTGGATGTCTCTAGACCGATTATCTCCCTAACAATATTTCAGTATGTCTTTTGTTGCACAATTCAGAATAATAGAAGAAAAGGATAAGGCTGCCGTTGTACGTAAGCTTTTAGAAAGTAGTACACCTAGTTTCGACTTCTTTTACCTCGTTGGACTATCAGTCACCATGGCTACATTGGGCTTACTTGCCGATAGTCCATCTATCGTTATTGGTAGTATGCTCATAGCACCTTTGTTGTACCCAATTTTGGGTGTTGCGCTTGGTTTGGTTATGTCGAACTTTGAGGTGCTTGGGCGTTCAATGTTGACGTTGATAAAGTCATTGGTTATTGCGTTAGTGCTTTCAGTTGTTGCGACACTATTATTTGGGGACGGATTTGTAACTAGCGAAATGGCAGCTCGGTTAGATCCCTCATTCATACACTTTATGGTGGCGGTTGTTGCTGGTGCCGCAGTATCATTTGCACTTGCACGACCTGAATGGAGTGAGACATTGCCTGGAATTGCGATATCTGTTGCACTTATCCCACCACTAGCTGTAGTGGGTACTGGTATTGCAATGCTCGATATGGCAGTTATTACTGGTTCTGTAGTGATGTTACTGATGAACCTATTTGGGATAGTCTTTTCTGCAATGGTGAGTTTTTCCCTTATGAATCTCTATGAAAAACAAAACATTGCCACTTCCACTATTAAACGCGAAGATAAAAAACAGCAAGAAGAGAAAGAAGCCATAGAGGCAGTTATGGACAAAGGTGCAAAAAAAGAGCATGATAGTAACTAATATGAAAAATATAGGCTTACTCGTGCTGGTGTTTCTAATGTCTCCAGCATTTATTCAGGCAGAAACAGTCTTACGGACTGGTTCTGATATTTCTGTTGAAGCAGATCAAATAGTAAAAGGAGATTATTATGTATCTGTGGGACCTGTTGGAAAGACAGTAATGTCGGGTAAGGTGGTGGGAGATATGTATGCTGCAGGAGCATCGGTGATTGTTAATGGAGAAATTGGCAGCGATTTAGCAGTATTTGCAGGGTCTTCACAGGTACATGCATCAGTAACAGATGATGTGAGAATTGTTGCAGGTGAAGTCACTATTGCTGAAGATATTGGTGGAGACGTGTTTGTTATTGCCAGTTCGTTATCTATACTTTCTACAGCACATATCGCGGGAGATGTATTTTTCTTTGGTGGTACGTTATCTCTTGAAGGGGACGTCGATGGCTCATTGTTTGGAAAGGCACAATCCGTGAATGTTGATTCTCGTGTTGGAAAAGATATCGACATGACTGCTTCTGCGAGTATGGTATTGGGAGATTCTGCTGTTGTAGATGGGTCTGTCCGATATACTAGTTTTTCAACGCTTACTCGTGGGCAAGGTGCTATTATCTCAGGATCAGTCCAGAAGACCGAATATACATCAGTTACCTCACGCGAACAGGCACGAAGTGCGCTCATTCCTATTTTTATAACATTATTTGCAACTCTGTCTCTGTACCTCTTGGCAAAAAAGGAGCTTGAGCTCATTGTTGTCTCTGTGGAAAATTCATTTGCCAGAAATTTCCTTATAGGAGGAGGAGTTCTTTTGCTAGGACCTATTGCAGCAATTCTTCTTATGGTGACAGTTCTCGGTTTATTTGTGGGTATGATGACCTTTGCGGTGGTGATGCTTTTATATGTATTGGGCATTGCTCTTTCAAGTGTCGTCTTTGGGGCGTTTGTCGCTAAGATTTTCACCAAGAAGCTTAAAGTTTCATTGCTGAGTATTCTCGTGGGAACTATAGCCTTACAAGCTCTCCTCCTTGTCCCTGTTGTTGGTCCACTGACACTCTTTGTGGTGTTTGCTGTGACGGTAGGAGCTATTACTGGTCGGATGTACCAGAGTATCTCATAAAAGCGCATGACTCCGTACAAAAAGAAACACCGAGTTATGCGTGTAAAGGCGATGAACGTTATTTTACAGGATTTGTATCCAGTGGCGGTCATTGCTCTCAATTACACTACGGACTTTGAATGTTTGGTAGCCGTACAGCTCTCTGCCCAGTGTACTGATGCACGGGTTAATATTGTTACAGAGAAATTATTTAAAAAATACAAAACACTGGATGCGTATGCCAACGCTTCACAAGAGGAAATGGAGAAGGATGTATACCAAACTGGTTTTTATAGAAATAAAGCAAGAAATCTCATAGCAGCAGCAAAAAAAGTCCGTGATGAGTTTAGTGGTGAGTTACCACGCTCATTGGAAGAAATGATAACTATTCCCGGTGCAGCACGAAAGACAGCAAATGTGGTACTTTCCACTTTGTATGGAATCACCGAAGGGATTGCTGTCGATACTCATGTACGAAGGTTTGTGATTCGTTTTGACTTATCTGACTATGCCGACCCGATACGTATCGAACGCGACTTAATGTCTATCATGCCGCAGGAACTTTGGTGGGGATTTAACCACCGTTTGGTGAATTATGGTAGGGATTATTGTAAGGCGCATAAGCATGACTGTGCAGAACATCCTCTGACGAAGGTATACCCAAAAGCAAATACTATTTGGCCCAAAGCAAAATAAATCTGAAAGAAAGAGAAGGACGTGGTGATGCTTCGCATCACCACGTCCTTCTCGTCAATACAATGATATTGCATTGCTGGTGCTATAGTTATGTTATATGCAGATACTGATTGCGGTTATTGAAGATTTATTCCAGTTTGCTAAACACGCTCTTTCTGGAGCGGTGCCGTATGCAAAACCTTCTCAGGTTACTATTGAAAGCTATCAAGAAACACTCAAAAAAATTCAAAAAACTGCACCAAGTGTGTCGATGCCTCGGACGGACGCTGCTCCAAAAGCAGTACACATACAAAAGTCTCTACAAGTAGGAGAGCAGTATTTTATTGGCACTGTCGACTCGTCTATGTATCAAGACCCCGTCCTTGCATTTGATAACGCAGTAACAAAACTCAAATACGGACAAAATGTACGTCTGATTTCCTTACAGGGTAGATGGGCACAAGTGCGTTTAGCGGGTATGGTTGGTTGGGTATTTAAAGATTCATTGGTGATGAAGTCCAGTGATGTGTATCCCTACTTCACCCGTGATATTCAGTACGATTCAAAGAATCCTCAAACGATAAAACTTCGTGCCTGCATTGATGATGCTTTTGGTGGGGCAGCAAGTGAGTATGTTTTATCAGCAGCTGAGTACGTTCAGTACCGATTAACGCAAAAGAATCGTATAATTGACTGGGGTGATATTCGTATGCGTATTCCTGGAACATGGCAACGTAAGCTTGCGGGTCGCACGGGGATACATATTGGTATAGCACCTAAAACTGAGTCAGTGATGGAATATGTGTATGATGATATGGGACATTTGGCATTTGTGGAAGCAGTATTTCCAGACGAAAGTATAAAGATTTCAGAGATAGGGAAGTACGATGATGCCTCATACACTGAACTTACACTGTCCTGCGAAGAATGGAAAGAATTAAGTCCTGTGTTTATTGAATCTGAATAATAATATATGAAACAAAAAGTAGCATTTTTCGACATAGATGGAACGGTATTTCGATCGAGTTTATTTATAGAATTAGTTGAGAAACTTATCGAAGAAGAGGTTTTTCCTGCAGAAGCTCGGGAAGAATATCAGAATGTATATAATGCATGGCTAGATAGAGAGGGAGGGTACGATGAGTATATTGCTGCAATGGTGCAAACTTTTTATAATCACATCAAAGGAGTGCATTATGGAGTTTTTGCTGATTTAGGACGTCAGGTAGTGGCGCTACACAACAAGAGAGTATATCGCTACACTCGAGACCTTATCAAAGAACTTAAAAATGATGATTATTTTGTGGTAGCAATCTCACAGTCACCTAAAGCAATTTTGGATGTGTTTTGCAAAGAGTACGGTTTTGATAAAGTATATGGTCGAATGTATGACATCGGTCCAACTGACTGCTTTACAGGTGAAATAATCGACGAGCATATCATTCAAAATAAAGCCAATATCATCAAAAGAGTTTTTGAAAAAGAGGAAGTAACTCCAGAAGGTTCAGTGGCAGTAGGGGACACTGAGGGCGACATCTCAATGCTTGAGTCAGTTTCAAGACCAATTTGTTTTAATCCAAATAAAGAGTTGTATGCATATGCAAAGCAGATGGGGTGGAAAATTGTCGTCGAACGTAAAGATGTCATTTATGAGCTCTAGGGCACACTATCTACTTCGTCGAGCTTCACTAAAACCCATTCGCCCTATAGTAAATAGGTCTCATGCGTTTTTATTCGCTCGCCTTGTACCTAGCACACCCTAGAGCTCATAAAAGGTTGATTAAAATATTTAATATACTTAGTAACGTATGAAAAAGAAACTATACCGAAATACAGAG
>CAZQWL010000001.1:25320-27713 GCA_964597225.1 uncultured Candidatus Saccharibacteria bacterium
TATCAATAATAATGACTAAGACGCAAGAAAAATTCGTTGATGCAGTTTGGGCATTTTATAAAAGAAATGGCAGGCACGATCTTCCGTGGAGAAAAACAAAGAATCCATACCGAATTCTCGTCTCTGAGGTGATGCTTCAGCAGACACAAGTAGAACGTGTGATTCCGAAGTACAAAGCTTTTTTAAAGACGTTCCCAACGATACAAAGTCTCGCGCAAGCACCTTTACGTGAGGTGCTTATACTGTGGCAAGGACTTGGGTATAATCGCCGCGCGAAGATGTTGCATGACTGTGCAAAAGAGGTAATAAAAACACACACAGGGAAGCTACCTAAGACATATGATGAGTTGTGCACACTACCGGGAATCGGGCCATATACTGCTGGTGCAGTTGTTGCATTTGCATACAACCAGCCTATTTCCATTATTGAAACAAATATACGTACGGTATTTCATCACCATTTCTTCAAAGACCAAGTGGATGTAACTGACAAAGAAACCTTTCGATTAATCGAAAGGTTTCGTAATGTTGAAAATCCGCGAGAGTGGTATTGGGCACTGATGGACTATGGTGCATTTTTGAAGAAAGAATATGGAAGTATAAATAATAAGAGTAAACATTACACTAAGCAGTCAAAATTTAAAGGTAGCGACAGGGAAATACGCGGGGCGATAATGCGAGTATTTTCTGAGAGTAAACACTCGCATACCATTACACAACTTCAAAAAGAGTTAGGAGGTTTTGATTCAAAACGTATTAATACACAATTAAAAAAACTTCTCGAAGAGAAGTTAATTCAATGCGTTAAAGAAAAATATCAGCTCGCCACTTAACCTTTCCAAATGATAAGGTGTATATGAAGGTGTCGTAAGATTGATTTTCCTTTGGAAAAGTTTTCTAACATAGCGTCATAATGTCCGTCTGCTTCAAATTGATTGATAATTGTTTTATACTCCTCCCATTCTTCTTTTGTACATTCAGACATTTTCCCAAAAACACGCTTAGGAACCAGCATGTCATGTTGCTCAGCAACTTTATCGTAAGGAAATAGATTGGCGATGATATACCAGTATTCGAATGATTGTATGATACGTTCTTCATCCTCTTTGTAGTTTTTAGTGACAGAAAAATTCTCATAACCAGCTTGGTTTGCAAGATATTTCTCTTTTGTTTCGCTAGTGCGTAGTGGCATGGTTCTGTACTATACGGATAAAATCAAGAAAGTCAATTTACTTAGTATCTTTGAGTGATGCGGTGAAAAATATTCCTGGAATCATCATAAACCCTAAGACAATAAATATAAGCTGAAAAGGAAGGTACAAGAGTGCTACAGAACCAAGTAAGGCCCCTACAACCATCGCCAAGGGGCGTGTAAGGCGGAAGAAGGACATTATGTTGGCATCGGTACCCTTTGTGTGTTTAAAGAAGTAACTTTCAGTTGTAGCTTCTACAAGAGATGCACCTATACGGCTTATGAACATAAGAACCATCCATGCGATTACTGGAGCAGTAGTGATAAAAGATATCCAAGATGTGCTTATCGCAAGAATGAGAAAGCCAGCTGCCATCATCTCTTTTTCCCCTAAAAATTTATCAGCGATGAGTCCAGTTGGATACTCTACAAGCACATAGGCAAAGAGTCCTACGGCAATGATGGTTCCGATGATGTCCCACGTAAATCCAATTTCTGTAGCTAAATAAAGAGGAAAGTAAATAACCATCCATGAAAAGAAGATCTGCAGGGTAAAGTGAGCAAGGAATACATTACGTACATCTTTTTTCTTCCAAAAGGAATGTATGGCACTAAGTACCTGTATCTCCTTGTATTGTGGGTCATCAAAAGATTTGAATTTTGCGAGAATCACTAAAATAAAAATAGAGAAAACTCCAGCGGATACTAGGTACGTTTTGTATAAATTGGCATCGTCATCACCAACAATCGCACCTAGTGCTAGAGGGCCTGCCATAGCAGCTAAACTCATCAAAGTGAGTGTGAGACCTCGCTTACTCCCGGTGGACCCTTCATTGTCGCCAATAATGCTTTCAGAGAAAATATCGATACTGAGATAAATAAGAGGATTGAGTGTCATGAACGCCACAAAAGCTACAATCGCGGTGCCTGATGAGTCAGTGAGCCCAAGGGTGATAAGTGAAGCAATTTCAGCAAGCGCGAGGTAGATGGTAAGGCGGACGTTTCCAATCTTTCGAAGTACTCGTGAAATGAAAAGGAAAGAGAATACCGCAAGTGACGATGCGATGGTGTACAACGCTCCAATAGCAGCAGGGGACGCAAATTGCTCCATAAAGGTCGAGTTGCTGTATGCAACTAAAAGACCGTGAAAAGTAAATACAATTGAAAGAACATAAATCAATCCAAAATTGATATGGTCATG
>CAZQWL010000002.1:0-11307 GCA_964597225.1 uncultured Candidatus Saccharibacteria bacterium
CTCAAAACAAAGCACGGCGCCTCTGGCGCCGTGCTTTGTTTTCTGGTATAACACCTGTAGGAAATAGTTCCTAAATAAAAAAGACAAGAAGGAGGAAAAACTTGTCAAAAAAATCTAACTTTACCCGCCACACCAAACCAAATCTTTTTATTAAGAAGGAACGGAAGAATCGGTCACACTTGCCACATTCTGTTGCATTACTAGTGTTGTCACCCAATGGTGATCAGGTAGCAACGGCAATTCCTGGAAGTGCAGTTTCTGGCGGGGTGGACTACATACAGTCGCCACCGCAATTGCGTATGACGGCAGAGCGTGTCAGCGCAATGTCGCCGTTTGCACCGTGCGATGCCTATCAGACCGTGCAAGGTACTGCCATGACGGTTGCTCGGGAATTTTTGAATATGTCAGAAATAACCGAATACCATCATCATTTTGCCACAGTTTCTGGCAATAAGTCACTGAAAAAAAACCGGTTGTGGTATGTGGGGAGTACTCGGGGCAATAGACATCAGGATGGAGGGCAGGTAGTTCGGTACGGGCGTTATGTGCACTGGGTACTGATGCGCACTGACCGGTACAAGGACGTGTTCCGTAACGACTCGGTATACTTCCAGAAACCTCAGTGGGTTAATACCGCTCGCCTGGCAAGTTTACCTCAGGCACAGTTGATGTCCCAGCGGAAGCTGGAGATGATCGACCAGACACTGCTGATGTATTGCCAGGTGACTGGTGATTATAACAGGCTGGTTGCTGAAGCAAGCAAGCGTAGCAAGCAGCTGCTTGCAGCGTAGGCATAATAATCAATGACGTAACGCCCCGAGAATTCTCGGGGCGTTTTCTTTTATTTAAAATGTGATACAGTTCGCAGACGATGCAACTAATTCCCGTTAAAACACGAATATTACAACCACCGAAAGATGACCTTTTTGAAGTGCTTGATGAGTATCTTGCCGATGTGCAGGAAGGAGATGTGGTACTTATTTCTTCAAAGATAGTGGCGATCAGCGAAGGTCGTACGGTGAGGTATGATGAGGTAGATAAGCAGGTATTGGTAGAACAGGAGGCAGATTTGCTCATACCACGTTCATACTGGGGTTCACCGCTTACGGTCATCCGAAGTGCATTTATAGGTACTTCAGGGATTGACGAGAGTAATTCGGGGGAGTACTTGGTGCTGTTGCCAGAAGATGCTTTTAAAAGTGCTAAAGAAATTCATGCCTATTTAAAAAATCGGTTTGCTATTACCAATGTTGGTGTGGTCATTACCGATAGTCATTCACAGCCACTGCGTCGAGGTGCGTTGGGTGTCTCAGTTGGTTTTTGGGGATTTGAACCAGTCATTGACCACATTGGAAAAGAAGACTTATTTGGTAGGAAAATAAAAATAGAGAAATCCAACCTTGCCGATGGTTTGGCATCTGCAGCAACTATGGTGATGGGGGAAGTCGATGAGTGTCAGCCAGTGGTGATTGCTCGCAATGTTCCTGACCTGACCTTTTCAGAACAAAACCACAAAGATAACCTATTCCTTTCGTTCGAAGAAGATACCTTTCGGGTGTTGTATGAAAAATACTTGAAACACTCATTACAGTAGTCTGACTACTGTAATGAGTGTTTTCTTTTGAAATCGACCCATTGGTATGTAAGACCGTTGTATTCTTGGGGTGGGTGTTTGGTTACTATTTCAAAATCAGTGCTAAATTCTGGGAAGTGGGTGTCACCGACTTTGTCATCGAAGAAGAAGGTAAGATAGAGCTTTGAAACTAACGGAAGTACTTGGCGATATATCTCCTCGCCACCACCAATGTGTATCTCTTCGGGATTTTCTGACTGTGCCACCTCAAGAGCTTCTTCAAGACTGTGAGTCACTGCTGTACCCTCGTGTGTGTATGAAGTATCTCGAGTAATAATTATGTTTGTTCGGCCAGGTAACGGCTTTCCAATAATTTCCACAATCGATTCAAATGTTTTTCTCCCCATGATTACAGGATGTCCAAAGGAAAGTCGTTTAAAGCGCTTCATGTCTTCAGGTACATGCCAAAGAAGACCATTTTCCTTACCAATGGCACGAGTGTCCTTTCCCATTCCTGCGACGATTACAATAGGGGCTTTGTTTGTCATAGTAAATTACAGTATACTACGGACTACGCACATATGAAATTACATACACCAGGTGCATTACCATCACAAGAACTTCAGCAGTTTATAACAACTGGAGTAATTCAGGGTGCACACAAAGAGCATATTTCCCCTGCATCGTTAGATCTCACGTTATCTGATGAAATATATGAGATTTCAGGACTTCTGTTGCCACGGGTGGGTGAGAATATTCGAGATTTACTTCCTATTATGGATGCGCAACCACACGATATTGCCACCCCGTTGTTGTGCAATAAAATGTATGTAGCACGACTCAATGAATCACTCGAGTTACCACAAGAAATATACGGATATTGCAATCCAAAATCGTCTACCGGACGTCTTGATATGCATGTACGCGTACTTGCCGACGGAGTACCTCGGTTTGACTCGGTTACACCCAGAGGTTTTGCAGGAGAGCTGTGGGTGGCGGTACACCCCAATTCCTTTTCAGTGCAGGTGCATCAAGGCTCACCCCTGACACAGTTGCGGTTATTCAGTGGAGACACACGAATGTCTGAGCAGGATTTTAAAGTGGCATTGGAAGAGTTTGATTTGGTGTGGCATGCGACTGAAGATCGTCCATTGGCATATGAAGAGTTGCTGACTAATGATCAGGACGGCTCGCTTATTTTGACCGCACTGATTACTTCCGATATTTGCGGATATGAGTGTATTGCTTCTCCTGAACAGGTGTTGGATATACATAAGGTGCAAGGGTACGAGGCAGAAGATTTTTTTAAGCCGATATATGCTACCGATGGGGTGCTTCGACTGAAACGAGACAAGTTCTATATTCTTTCCGGGGCAGAACGTGTTCGTATTCCACCAACGCTTTCCTCAGAGATGGCACCTATGGATGAACGAAGTGGTGACTTCCGTTCACATTATGCAGGATTTTTAGATCCGGGCTGGGGCTGGGGTGTTTCCGGTGAGGGGAAGGGGCGCCCGTTTACCTTAGAGGTACGTCCTTTTGAAGACTTGGTAGTTCGAGCACAACAACCAATTGCAAAAATTCGATTTGAAAAAATGGCAGAAGAGCCAGAGATACATTACGATACCAAGCAATCAAATTATTTAGTACAAGATGGACCTAAGTTAGGAAAGCAGTTTATATAAAAACTACCGCGGCTAACTGCGGTAGTTTTTGTATACGAGATCATTATACTGACATCTTTGCTTTGATTGTTTTGTCGTGTTCGTAATTTTCTAGGGTGATATCTTCTGGTTTAAAATCAAAGACACTTTGTATATCAGGGTTAAGTACCAGTTTTGGTAGTGGATGTGGGGTGCGGGTGAGTTGTTCTTTCACTGCGTCAAAGTGGTCGTGATAGATGTGTGCATCACCTAGAGTTAGTACACACTCATGTGCAATAAGTTCTGTTTCTTGAGCGACCATTGCAAGTAGTACTGCATATGATGCGATGTTAAAGGGTACTCCAAGAAACATATCGCAACTACGCTGATACATATGTATTGATATTTTGCCGTTTGCAACAAAAAATTGAAACATCATGTGGCAAGGCGGGAGCGCCATCTGGTCGAGCTCTCCTGGGTTCCAGGCAGACACAATAAGTCGTCGGTCTGAAGGATCAGTTTTTATACGCTCAATAATTTCCTTAAGCTGGTCTACCTCAGTACCGTCAGGACGTTGCCAATGTCGCCATTGCACTCCGTATACTCGTCCTAGATCACCGTCAAATTTTGCCTTTGGTTTCCAGTAGTCTGCTTCCGCGTTTGCATCCCAAATATGACACCCAAGCTTATTGAGCTCATTGTTGTCAGATGACCCTTTTATAAACCAAACTAATTCTGCAACAACTTGTTTGAAAGCTAATCTCTTGGTCGTAACTGCCGGAAAACCATCTTCAAGGTTAAACCGTATTTGTTGAGCGAACACTTTGCGTGTTTTTCCGTTACGTCCTTCTACATCAGTTCCATTTTCATAAATATTTTGCAAGACGTCTAGATATTGTTTCATATATTCAAGTAATTACGGTTTTATAGACTCATTGTATCACCTCAAAAATTTTGCAAAGTATTGACGATAGTATGAGTCTGTTTTACGAGTATATTCTCAGGAGCGAGAAATAAAAGTTGGTGGTATCATGAAGGTATGAAAAAAGGATTACTTGTAGTGGTAGACGGAGCAGATGGGTCTGGGAAGGCGACACAGACTAAGTTGCTTGTTGATCGATTGCATGCAGATGGACATGAGGTGGAAACATTAGATTTCCCTCAGTACACAGACAATATATGTGGAAAATTGTTGCGTGAGTGTCTTGATGGAAAACGAGGGGACTTTATGGCAGTAGACGCACGTATTGCGTCGGTGTTGTATGCCTCGGATAGATTCGAGTCTAAAAATACAATTCAAAATTGGCTTGATCAAGGAAAGGTGGTGGTGCTTGATAGATATGTAAGTGCCAATATGATGCATCAAGGTGCAAAAATAGATGACCCAGAAGAGCTTGAGGAGTTTTTATCATGGATAGACGTGCTTGAGCATGAAATGTTTGGTATTGCACGACCTGACTTGATTATTTATCTAGACGTCCCATTAGAAGACAGGATTAAAATGGTGGAAGAAGCGGTTGCGAATAAGGATCATCATAAAGGGGAGTCTGTTGATGTCGCAGAAGCTGATCTGGAGCATCAGGCAGCAGCACAGGATCGAGCAAAACAAATTGTACAATCGCGAAATAATTGGAAACAGATCGTATGTTCTGTAGAAGGAGGTATGAGAACTCGTGAAGATATACACGAAGATGTATATGGATGTTTTACAAACATAAATACATAATATGGATTTCAAAGAATATCAAGAAAAGTCGCGGATTACTGCATTGTACCCAAACAAAGGCAATGATTTTACCTACCCAGTTTTGGGGTTGATGGCAGAAGCAGGAGAGGTTGCTGATAAAATTAAAAAGCATATTCGGGATGACAATATCCATACTCCGTCAGAGTTATCTTCAGAGCAAAAAAAAGAACTTGCAAAAGAACTTGGTGACGTACTTTGGTATATATCACAGTTAGTAACAGAGCTTGATGGCGACCTTGGTGAAATAGCTCAAATGAATATTGATAAATTATATTCGCGGATGGAGCGGAATAAAATTGGCGGTAGCGGTGATAATCGATAAATCATATGTTATATCCATCAGATTATATTCAGAGGACATTGGAGAAATAGTTTTTTATGATGGAGGGTTTATCACTTGGATGCTAAGAATATATTTATGAATGAATACAATTACATTAAGGAGTGCGGCTACTGTATGGTTTCAGTATCATATGACCCTATGATACTTGCTTTGAGAGGAAAGAGGAATTGTGTACAAATGTTAGGGTGCAGATACCTATAATTGCAAGTATTAAAAGAGTTGGGTGGGGATGTAAAGTAAATTTATTGACATTATTTTATAATTATTCTATAGTAGCCAAGGAATCCTTCCATCACTGCAACCTCATGAAAGGGGATACATATGAAACGTATTTTGTTAATCACTGCTCTTGCACTGACGGCACCGTTGGCGCAAGCAGAAGGAACAGGGCAAAATTTGGTGGTCCGTATTGGGCCAGCCAAATCCGATGATTCCGATGTTAAGTGGGTGAGAACGGGTATAATTACTTGTTATGTTGGGCCCGTCCGTAATTGGGTTTGGTGGGATCATGCCACTTCATGGCCTCCCTCAATGACGAAAGAAGAGGCGGATGCAGTATGTCGCCAGAATGCGGCGCAAAAATATTAAGGCTCATAAAGAACGTGAGTTAAGTCGCCGGCGAATTATTTCTCGCCGGCGATTTTATATTGGAGGCAACACTAGACCTGTGAAATAATATATTGTAAATAATGGGGAATACCACGGAAGTGTTAGACTATAGGTATATGCAATTGCAAGTACAGAAACTCCACTCCAATGCAAAAATGCCTGCTTTTGCGCATGATACTGATGCGGGGTTGGATTTGTGTTGTGTAGAGGAAGTATGTATTGAGCCTGGGCAACGTGTTCTGATTTCTACAGGCTTGGCATTTGCTATCCCTGACGGGTATACCGGTTTGATGTGGGATAAAAGTGGTGTCTCGCACAAGAGAGGGTTGAAGGTGTATGGCGGAGTGATTGATGCAGGGTATCGAGGGGAGATTTTTGTCGGTCTGTATAATATGGGTGATACAGTACAAGTATTCCAGTCAGGGGACAAAATTTCACAAATAGTAATCCAGAAAGTTGAACATCCAGAAATACTCGCAGTAGATTCATTAAATGAAACGCAGCGCGGAGATGGTGCATTTGGAAGTACTGGTAAATAATTTTTTATGTTATATCCATCAGATTATATTCAGAGGACATTGGAGAAATAGTTTTTTATGATGGAGGGTTTATCACTTGGATGCTAAGAATATATTTATGAATGAATACAATTACATTAAGGAGTGTGACAACGAAATTTATGAAGCGATTATTGGGGAGGAGGCTCGGGAGGCTGCGGGGATTGAGTTGATTCCAAGTGAAAATTATGTATCGCGCGCAGTACGTGAAGCCAATGGATCAGTGCTGACCAACAAGTACGCAGAAGGATATCCAGGCAAACGGTACTACGGTGGGCAAGACTACACTGATGCAGTGGAGCAGTTGGCTATCGACCGAGCATGCAAGCTGTTTGGGTGTAAATATGCCAACGTGCAGCCACATTCTGGCGCACCGGCAAATGTAGCGATGTACTTTGCACTTATGGAGCCAGGTGACACGGTGCTAGGGATGGATCTTTCACACGGAGGACATCTTACCCACGGTCACCCAACCACAAGTATCAATAAAGTCTTTAACTTTGTACGGTACAAAATGAAGGATGTGAACACTGGTGAAATTGATTATGATGCATTACGAGAAGTGGCGCTTGAACACAAGCCGAAGATTATCCTTGCAGGATTCTCTGCGTACTCACGTGAGCTTGATTACCAGAAGTTTGTTGATATCGCTCGGGAGGTAGGTGCGTATGCGGTGGCTGATATGGCACACATAGCAGGACTTATTGCTGCAGGAGTAGTGAAGAATCCGTTTGATTATGGATTTGATGTTATCACTTCAACCACACATAAGACATTGCGTGGTCCACGCGGCGGATTGATTCTTATTCGTGAAGACGCTGACATCGCAAAGAAAATAAACAAAGCAGTATTCCCAGGGCTACAAGGTGGCCCGCATATGAATGTTATTGCTGCAAAAGCAGTTGCATTTGGCGAGGCGCTGAAACCTTCATTTAAAGAATACGGAACTCAGATTTTGAAGAACGCCAAAGCAATGGAGAAGGTGTTTTTAGATGCAGATATTCGACTGCTTGGAGGAGGTACTGATAATCATTTACTCCTTGCAGATGTCTACGGCTCGCTTGGTGTCACAGGACAAGAGGCAGAAGATGTGCTCGATGAGATTGGTATTACGCTTAACAAAAACATGATTGCCGATGAACCTCGTAAGGCATTGGATCCTTCAGGTATTCGCTTTGGTACTCCTGCAATGACCACGCGTGGCATGGGAGAGACTGAAGCGACTCGGCTTGCTGAAATAATGATTGAAGTATTGAAAGATACAGACAATGAGCAGCTTAAGAGTGCATTAAAGGCAGAAGTAGAGGCGATGTGTACTAAGTTCCCAGTGCCAGACGTATTTAAGTAGCGAAAAGTGTATGAACAGGAGAAAAAGCAAGAGGTGTGCCCTGGGGGGCACACCTCTTGCTTTTTTTTTGGAATTACTATATTATAGTTTATGTTGCTACTGCGATACGCGGGACACGTCTGAGCTGACTTGCCCCCAACCCGGCAGTTCAGGCGTGTCCCAGTATGATACTGGGATTTTTTATTGCTTATAGTAAGAAAAAGATGTATAGTACAGGAACTTTTGGTTTCCGGCAGAATGTTGCCTCAGTTCTGCTGATGGCCAAAAGCAACTAGGGAGGCACGAGCAGTGCTGACCCGTCCCGACCTTTGTTCGGGGCTTTTTTTTTATTTTATAATTCCTGTACAATACTAGTATGCACGAAGAATATCAGACAAAACATATCGAAGATGTACAATCACCTTTGGTGCAACCTAAAAAGTCACGAAGGACAGTCCAAAGGGTCAAGAGACATTGGATGACTGTCGCCTTTTTGCTCGGATTTGTTTTAGATAACATTACGTTAAACAGAGTAGATCAGCTCTTTGACAATTTTGTTTTAGCCTTCTACGTGATACTTGCAATGTCTGCATTGCTGATATTGTACGGAAGTGCTGCAGAAAAGCTTCATGGAAAAATAGGGGACTTGTCTAGAAAGTACGCACCACTACTTGTGCAGTTTTCTTTTGGAGGACTTCTTTCAGGGATGCTCATCTTCTATGGTCGCAGTGGGTCGTGGTCACAGACATGGCCATTCTTACTCATTATTCTTCTAGCAATTTATGGTAATGAAACCATTCGAGACCGAACTTCTAGACTAATATACAATCTGGCAATTTTATTTATAGGACTCTTTTCATATACTGTGCTAGTCATACCTGTATTTACGGGGTTTATGGGACCTTGGATATTTGTTGGAAGTGGGCTATTGGCACTGTTGGTTATGTACGGATTTATGAGGGTACTTTATATAGTAGTTCCAAGGTTCCTTACTATTCATATGAGAGCCATTGTATTTACCTTAGGGTCTATATTTGTTTCGTTTAATTTTTTGTATTTTGCAAACATTATCCCTCCTATCCCACTGTCACTAAAAGATGTCGGTATTTATCACAGTGTTGTGCGATTTGAAAACGGAGACTATCAACTTACGTACGAAGACGGGAAGTGGTATCAGCCATTTAAAGATTCAGATAAAGTCTTCCACACTACTCCAGGCGGAAATGTATTTTGCTTTGCAAAAGTGTTTGCCCCGACAAAGCTTAAGACAGAGATTTATCATTCATGGGAATACTATGATGAGAACTTAGAAAAGTGGGTGCCTCATAGCCGATTGTCATACGGTATTGCAGGAGGTCGGGGTAATGGCTTCCGTGGGTATACATTTATTCAGAACTATACAGAAGGAAAATGGCGCTGTTCAGTGGAGACAGAGCGAGGACAAGTGCTTGGCCGCGAAGTATTTACCATTAATTCAGAAGATGAGCCAAGAGAGTTAGTGACCAGGATAGACTAGAATAAAGTGGAAATATAAGCTGATTTTGATATAGTGAAGAAAATATGCAGGAAACAATTAGGCAAACAATAATAAAGGCGCTCCAAGAACTCGATATTGAGAGTGTAGATTTTGTCGTGGAGCACCCTGCTGATTTAGCTCATGGTGATTATTCTTGTAATGTGGCGATGGTGGCAGCAAAAAAGCTTGGAAAGAATCCTCGAGAACTTGCAGAAACTATTGTGAAGAAACTGGAAGGAATGATTGACGATGTAGAGAAGTTAGAAGTAGCAGGTCCAGGATTTATTAATGTACATCTAAGTCGTGACTTTTTTAAAAATAAAATCGTCCGAGCAAATGAGCTCGCTAATGATTGGGGAAAGAACGAGCTCTTAAAGGGAAAGAAGGTACTGGTTGAATATACCGACCCGAACCCATTTAAGGAATTTCATATTGGTCACTTATTTACCAACTCAGTAGGAGAATCACTCTCGCGACTTGTTGAATTTTCTGGAGCAGACACAAAGCGACTATGTTACCAGGGTGACGTGGGGATGCATGTAGCGAACTCTATCTGGGGAATGCAAAAGCTCGGCATGACTGCCGATGGTGATTTTTCAGCGCGTGATCTAGGTAAGGCGTACGCTACAGGCGCAACGGCTTACAAGAAAGATGAATCTGCACAAGAAGAGATTAAAGTTTTAAATAAAAAAATCTACGAACGTACTGATGAAGATGTGAATGCTTTGTATGATGCAGGCCGCAAAGTGTCACTGGAGTATTTTGAGTCAGTATACAAAGTTGTCGATACCCACTTTGATGAATACTTTTTTGAAAGTGAAGCAGGCCCGAAAGGAAAGGAGTTAGTTTTGGCTCACCCTGAAGTATTCGTTGAAAGCAACGGCGCGAAGATTTTTGACGGCGGAGCGCATGGTTTGCATACCCGTGTATTTATTAACTCAGAGGGGCTTCCTACCTACGAAGCCAAAGAACTCGCTCTGGCAAAAATGAAAGAAGATAGACTTGGTGAATATGATCTTTCTATTATCTCCACCGCCAACGAAATTACTGAGTACTTTAAAGTGCTGAAGAAGGCGATGAGCTTTGTGTATCCAGAATTAGAAAAGAAAACCGAGCATATTGGCCACGGCACCGTACGTCTGACAACAGGGAAGATGTCTTCGCGAACAGGCGATATTATACCGGCAATTGACTTTATAGATGAAATTGCCAAAACAGCTAAAGATCGCATGCAAGCGGTGAACCCAGAATTGGCAGAAGATCAAGAACTTGTCCGAGATATTGCTATTGGTGCTATTAAGTACGCAACCCTTAAAGGGAACATTCTTCAGGATACCGTCTTTGATAAAGAGCAGGCACTTTCGTTTGAAGGTGCGTCTGGTCCCTATCTACAGTATACCTATGCACGCATTCAATCAGTATTAAAAAAAGCACACGAAGCAAGTATCACCGCAGGTGGTGAAAAAACACCAGCGCAACCATATGAAATTGAAAAGATACTGTATCGATTTCCTGAAGTGATTGCCGAAGCTACTACTGACCGTGCTCCACATAAAGTAGCAACTTTCTTAATTGAACTTGCCGGTCTTTATAATTCTTTCTATGCACAAGAGAAAATTGCCGACGCTTCAGATGAGTTTGCTCCATACAAAGCAGCGCTTTCTCAGGCGGTTGCGCAGACACTCAAGAGCGGACTCTGGTTATTAGGCATTAAAGCGCCAAGTAGGATGTGATTTGACTATTATATATATTAATGTATAGTACCTTTTAGGTGTGGGCTTTCAAAAAGAAGGTCTTAAAATGAATCAGTATTATTTTATGGAGAGCACGGTATCTCGTTTTCTTGCATGGTTTTACCATCCATAAGGAAATGATTTGCAGTGAACAAATAGAATATAAACAACTCTTAGACCGATTTGTACGGTACTAGGAAGAAAAGGAGAACAAATGCTTGAAATTTTAGTTGGGTCTATTGCTTGTGTGATCATGTTT
>CAZQWL010000002.1:11407-20913 GCA_964597225.1 uncultured Candidatus Saccharibacteria bacterium
TAATATTCTAAACCTCGGTGTGACCGCATGCCGAGGTGCCGACCGCGACCGTATTGGGCGCGGTTTTTTCTTTTCATATATGTAATGCGTGGTACTATGCATAGGCACACTTGTCTACAACAAATGTGCCAGCGAGCCTGATACGTTTGCTGATTATTATGTCTGATATACATATCATAAATTATGAATACAAAAAATACACAGGATACCCCTGTAGAAAAAAGCGACGTCGCCGTTCGTGAAGAAGCGATACTTTCGTTTTGGAAAGAGCACGATATTTTTAATAAAAGTTTGAAGAAGGATTCTCCCAATGGAGAGTATATTTTCTACGATGGGCCACCGTTTGCCACAGGCACACCACACTATGGGCACATTCTTGCAGGAACTATCAAAGATGCGGTTCCTAGATTTTGGACGATGAATGGCTATCATGTTCCTCGGAAGTGGGGGTGGGACTGTCATGGATTGCCGGTGGAAAACCTCATTGAGAAAAAACTTGGCCTTGCAACCAAGAGAGATATTGAAGAACACGGCATCCAGAACTTCAATGAAGCTGCGCGCGGTACCGTAATGGAATACGCGGATGATTGGCGGAAGATAATCCCGCGCATGGGGCGATGGGCAGACATGGATGATGACTATAAAACAATGGATTCCTCATACACAGAAAGTGTATGGTGGGTTTTCTCAGAGCTCAATAAAAAAGGGTTGGTGTATGAAGGGTTTAAGTCGATGCATTTATGTCCACGATGTGGTACGACCCTTTCCAATTTTGAGGTAAACCAAGGATATAAAGATATAAAAGATATTGCTATTACAGTGAAGCTTCCGTTGCTGGATGATGCAGGAGAAGTGACCGATACTTCGTTGCTTGTATGGACGACCACCCCATGGACGATGCCAGGAAATATGGCTGCTGCGGTGCATAACGAGCATGATTATGTAAAGGTGAAAGTAGTCACAGAAGAGGGTGTTGAATTTGTTGTATTGGCAAAAGCTCGTTTAGAGCAACTTGGTGAAGTAGAGCATGAGGTAGTGGAAGAGTTTAAAGGGACAGAACTTGTTGGAAAGAAGTATGAACCACCATTCTCGTATCATTCAGACAGAGAGTTTGAAGGCAAGGAAAATGCATGGCAGATTCTCCATGCGGACTACGTAGAACTCGGAGAGGAGGGGACTGGCGCGGTACACCTTGCTCCTGCGTATGGAGCAGATGACATGGCGCTTGCACAGGAACATGACGTACCGCTGGTGCACCATGTCGATGAAGCAGGACATTTTATGGATTTTGTTACGGACTTTGCAGGACAATTAGTCAAGCCAAAAGACGATGATGAAGCAGGTGTGATGCATATTGATGCTGACATTGAGATTGTAAAAGCGCTGCAAGCCAACGGAACGTTATTTAGGAAAGAAAATATAAAGCACAGCTACCCGCATTGTTGGCGCTGTGATACACCACTTTTGAACTATGCGACTACTTCGTGGTTTGTGGAGGTGACGAAGATTAAAGACGACCTCGTTGCAGAAAATAAAAAGGTGAAGTGGGTACCTGACCATGTTGGAACTGCGCGCTTTGGGAAGTGGCTTGAGGGGGCACGCGACTGGGCGGTTTCCCGACAGCGATATTGGGGAGCGCCATTACCAATATGGAGAAACGCTGAAACCAAAGACTATAAAATCTTTGGGAGCCTTGATGAGCTCCAAGAGTATGTGCCAAAAAGTGGCAACACCTACTACACTATGCGACACGGAGAGAGTGAAAGTAACGCCAATGATGTGGTGAGTACCGATATTAATGAGCCTAATGCACTTACCGAAAAAGGAAAAGATCAGATACAAAAGGCGATTGAAGAACTGAAGAAGAAAGGTATTACCAAAATCATTGTGTCGCCATTTGAGCGTACCAGTGCCACCGCTGCACTCGTACGAAAAGAACTTGAGTTGCCAGAAGAAGCCATGGTGTATGACGGGCGTATTGGTGAGATACAGCTGGGCGAATTTAATGGACAAAGCAACGATGTATACCGTGGTTTTGTACAGTCAGGTGCAACATGGTGTGACTGTGCACCAGTCAACGGAGAGTCTTGGGTTGAGGTAAAGCGTCGAGTGGGTGAATTCTTGTATGAGATAGAAAAGACATACAAAGATGAAACGATTCTTATCGTGTCACACAATTCGCCGCTACGACTTCTTGGGACTGTTCATGATGGACGACCATTGAAGAATACTGACTATGATCATGACACAGAAGGAAAGAGATATGGTAATGCTGAAGTACGAGAATTACCGTTTACCCCGATGCCACACAATGACAACTATGACCTGGACTTCCATCGGCCATATATTGATGATATTGAGTTATTTGAAGGTGATGTAAAGCTGGAGCGAGTGTCTGATGTGTTCGACTGTTGGTTTGAAAGTGGGTCTATGCCGTATGGACAGAAACATTTCCTTGGAGAGTCTATGGATGATTTTAATCCAGCAGAAGGGAAAGGATTCCCTGCAAACTTCATTGCCGAAGGTCTCGATCAAACACGTGGATGGTTCTATTCACTTATTGTGCTTGGGACGGCAATATTTGGGAAGGCGCCCTATAAGAATGTGATTGTGAATGGACTCATTCTTGCAGAAGATGGCAAGAAGATGAGTAAGTCGCTACAAAATTATCCTGACCCAATGGAGCTCACCGACAGAGTGGGGGCTGATGCGATGCGTTTCTATCTTCTTTCGTCTCCTGTGATTCGAGGAGAGGATTTAGCTTTCTCAGAAAAAGAGGTGTTGGAATTGCAGCGAAAGAATATTGGACGATTAAACAACGTGTTGACGATGTATGGGATGTTTGCCACAGATGGTGTGGAATCGCGAAGCGATTCCACACACGTACTCGACCGGTGGATTGTCTCACGATTGAATGAGTTAATTTCAAACACGACTGCGGGGTATACAAACTACGAGCTTGATAAAGCCACTCGACCAGTAACAGACTTCATTGACGACTTGTCGGTATGGTATCTTCGACGTAGTCGTGATCGTCTAAAAAGTAGTGATACTGTAGATGCACAGCTGGCACTGGGAACGTTACGACACGTTCTTCTCGAACTATCAAAAGTAATGGCGCCAGTAATGCCGTTTTTTGCAGAACAAGTATTCCAGGAGGTGAAAGCAGAGGGTGATGTAGAGAGTGTACATCTTGCAAATTGGCCCAAGGCAGGAGCTGTCGATACCTCACTCCTTGAAGAGATGAAATCTACACGCGACGTGGTGTCTGCAATTCTAGAAGCGCGTGTGAAAGCACAGATTAAAGTACGACAACCTATTGCGAACGTACAAGGTACAGAATTAAGTGACGAACTGAAGCAGGTGGTACTTGATGAAGTAAATGCAAAAGAGTATGTAGTGTCTGAAACTGTATCAATCGACACAACTATCACTCCAGAACTACAAGCGGAAGGTGATTCTCGTGACTTCATCAGAGCAGTACAAGATCTGCGGAAGAAATCTGGTTTAGAAGCTCATGACGATATTGTCCTTACAGTCCAGGCATCAGAAGAAGGGAAGATTATTGTGACTACCTTTACAGATGATATTCAGAATATTGTTGGTGCCAAAGAAATAGTATTTGCAGATACTGAAGGTGTTGAAGTATTAGCAGGAGAGCATTCGATGACGATTAGTATTAAGAAAGTGTAGACAGGGGAGGAAATGAAAAACCGGAAACAGCTTTGCTGTTTCCGGTTTTTCATTTATCACGTACAATCATACACAATGAGCAACCATCAATATATAACGCAAGCAATAGTCTGTGGCAGTAAAGCCAGTATGACATCCGATAAGTCCTACCTCTTGTTTACCCAAGAGTTGGGGATGCTCTGGGCAACAGCTCGCAGTGTGCGGATAGAAAAATCCAAACAACGCTACGCGCTACAAGATTTTTCTATTATACGTATCTCTCTTATTCATGGGAGGTCAGTATGGCGTATTGGGAGTGTGGAAGCACTTTCTAATCCATTCTTAGCATCAAGCAATCGTGCTTCGCGCGGTGGGATTTCTTTTATAGTAAAATTTTTACGCAGGTACGTACATGGTGAGACTTCGGTACCTCATGCTTTTTCTGACATGGTAATCGTACTCGGATTATGTAATACAACGGAAGATGTCGAAATAATTCAGTTATATCAACAACTCTTTTCATTACGACTACTTGATGAACTTGGGTATGTCAAAATTTCCCAGAAAGTACAGACCCTTGTAGAAAGAGAGAGCATAGAAGAAGCAATAAAAGTATATGATGTGTCTATGGAGAAAGAAGTGTCAGCGTGTATTGATAGAGCGTCAGAGGTGAGTCATCTTTAAGATGTGGTATATTAACCATATATATGAGCGGTATAAAAGACCAAGAAAGAATTGATGCATTACGCGAACGCCTGTATGAGCGTGGGAAACCTTCAATTGCACCAAAGAAACATGCCCTTACGGATGTAAAAGAAAAAGTAAAGACATCTTGGGATGCATTCCCGAAGCCAAAAATCCCAAAAATACCAAAGCCAGCGATACCTGCAATGATGAAAACGACGACTCCAGAGGTTGCCCCAGCCCCTACATCAGAATCTAATGATCTTCTTACCACTATGGCACCCAGGAAAAGAAAACGAGCATATCGAGCAAAATTACTTCTCGCAGGAGCTGGATTCTTTGTATTGTCCGTCATGCTCTCAAGTCTCTTCCTTATTTTTGGAAACAACAGTATTTCAGCAGAAAATATTACTATTGCGGTTACTGGACCCTTTACTGTAGGAGGAGGTGAAGTACTTCCATTGCAGGTTGGTATTACCAACGACAATGCAGTAGATATTGATTCTGCAACGCTGATTGTGGAGTATCCACGAGGGACTCTCTCTGCTACGGATGAACGAACAGAGTTATATACTGAGCATCTTGCGTTAGACACCATTACTTCAGGAGAAACTATCAATGTTCCGTTACGTGCTCTTGTATTCGGAGAAGAAAATGACGACAAGAATATAAAAGTATCAATTGAATACCATATACAAGGTTCTAATGCTACTTTCTTTAAGGAGGCAGAGCCACTTCGATTTAAAATTAGTTCTTCTCCGGTGGTGATTCGCGTAGCGTCTTTGAAAAAGGTTTCTTCAGGACAGGAAACAGACATCGAGGTAGTCATTACATCAAACTCCCCGACAGCACTTTCTGAAGTATTGGTAAAAGCAGAATATCCACTTGGATTTGATTTTACGTCTTCCACACCAAGTCCAAATGGTTCTCAGAATATCTGGCTTATTAAAGACCTTGAGCCAGAAGAGACTCAAAAAATTATAATTACTGGCGTCATTATAGGGAAAGAGACAGATGAATACGCAATTAATTTTTCTGTAGGAGTCCCAAGCGAACGTGATCAGCAGACGTTGGCATCAGTATTTGTAACGGCACAAACCCAGTTTGAAATTGAACATCCGTTTATTGATATTGACCTCGAGATTGATGGCGTCAGTAATGGAGAAGTGACTGTTGAAGCAGGACAACATACCGGTGCATCTATTGAGATTATGAACACACTCAGTGATGCGGTGTATGACCTTGTTGTGGAAGTGAAACTTGGAGGAAACGCACTTTCTGACTTAAACGTTGGCCCACCAAATGGATTTTATGATTCCGCAAAAAATACCATAATTTGGGACGTTTCTAATGCACCGGACTTAGAAAAACTTGAACCAGGTAAAAAACTACGTTTATCTTTTGGAATTGAACCATCGGACAAGCCATTGAATACACCCCAGATTACCTTTGACGTGAATGTAAAAGCACGACGTGTTTCAGAGTCTGAAGTGACTGAGGCATTGATCGGGACAGCAAGTGCCGTCATGAAAGTAGCGAGTAACCCGAAGATTCTGACAAGTATTGGATTCAATAATGGTGCATTTAGTGATAGTGGTCCAGTGCCACCTGTAGCAGAAACAGAAACGTCATATAGTGTTTCATTTATGATAGAAAATGGTGGAAATGATATTACTGATGCAGTAGTGACTGCTACACTCCCTACCTATATTCAGTGGAATGAAAAAACTTCAGGTGTAGGTGACTTGTCATATGATGATGTAAAAAGAGTGGTGACATGGAAAGTTGCATCTATTGATGCACATAACGCAGTATTCTCTACATTCCAAGTATCACTTACTCCAAGTAAGTCTCAGATTGGTAATTCCCCAATATTGGTAGGAGAGCAACGTCTGAAAGCAAATGATAGATTTACTGGCACTGTAGTACAAAGTAAATCAGCGGCATTGAGTAGTGAGATGTCGGAAGAAACTGGACACACTCGCGGCAATGGGCGCGTTACAGAGTAAATATAAGCGAACTACTTTCTCAGGCTACGGTAATTTAAATCTCGTCGTACCACCAAGTACGCCTCCATCCGATTTCCTTGTGCGCCTTGTACTTCATCTGACTATATCCAACCACTTCATATAGAGTATAAAACAGCCCAAACTCTTCACGTTTGGGCTGTTTTATTACACTCTATATGATACAGTTATTCCAATATGTCAGACAAAAATAAAGATGACCGGATGGAGAAAATCGTTTCATTATGTAAGCGACGAGGTTTTGTATTTCAAGGGAGTGATATTTATGGAGGATTTGTAGGTGCGTATGACTATGGGCCATATGGAGTAGAGCTTGCAAACAACATTAAGTCAGCGTGGTGGCAAGCGATGGTCAATGAAGAAAAAAACATTGTTGGGCTCGACTCTGCGATTGTGACTGATCCAAAGGTTTGGAAGGCTTCAGGACATACTGAGGGATTTTCTGACCCACTAGTTGAATGCAAGGAGTGCAACACTCGTTCGCGGGCAGACCATCTCCTAGAAGACATTGAAGTATTCGCTGATGAAAAAATGACTGTTGATGAAATTAATGCTGTGTTTGACGAACATCGGGACAAGCTTCAGTGTCCCAAGTGCGGACAGAAAGATTTTGGTGCTGTGCGAAATGTAAATCTTCTCGTGCAAAGCAACCTTGGTAATTTTGCAGAAGATTGGACGGAGGATCCCTCATATCTACGAGGAGAAACCTGTCAGGGCATCTATATCAACTTTAAGAATGTGCTCGATAGCGCGAGAGTAAAAGTTCCTTTCGGAATCGCCCAGATAGGGAAGGCATTTCGTAACGAAATTGCCCCCCGGCAATACATTTTTAGGAAGCGTGAGTTTGAGCAAATGGAAATGCAAATGTTTGTAGAGCCAGATAAAGAGATAGAAGTGTATGAACAGTGGAAAGAGAAACGGATGCAGTATTATATTGATTTAGGATTTAAACCTGAAAATTTAAAATGGCACGAGCACGAAAACTTAGTGTTTTATGCAAAAGCAGCCTTCGACATTGAGTACAATTTCCCATTTGGCTTTAAAGAGCTTGAAGGTGTACATGCACGAGGTAATTATGACCTCACCCAACATCAAAATGCATCAGGAGTCTCAATGGAGTATCTTGATCAACGAACCAATGAGAAATATATTCCACATGTAGTGGAAACTTCTGTTGGTTTGGACCGTACATTTCTAGCAGTTATGACTGAGTTTTATGATGAAGATGAACTTGGAGGAGACACACGTATTGTGATGCGATTCCCGAAGAAACTTGCCCCAATTAAAGTTGCAGTTTTTCCTCTATTGAAAAACAAACCAGAACTTGTCGCAAAAGCCAACGAAGTATTTGCAATGCTTAGTAAACACATGCGTGCAGAGTTCGACGACAACGGAAACGTCGGAAAGCGATACCGCCGTCAAGACGAAATCGGCACACCAGCCTGCGTCACCATCGACTTCGACACTCTCGGAGAAGAAGACCCAGATCTAAAAGATACCGTAACCATTCGCGACCGTGATACAGGAGAACAGGAACGTGTTGCAATTGCAGACTTGCTTGAGAAACTTAAATAAATATGCCAGAAAAAACACCACGATACATCACAACCACACTACCGTATGTAAATGCCGATCCGCATATTGGGTTTGGGCTTGAAATTGTGCAAGCCGACGCACTGGCACGATATTGGCGACTGATGGGGTATGACGTGTTTTTTTCTACGGGCACCGACGAACATGGGCAGAAGATTGCACAGAAGGCCGATGAAGCTGGGCAGGACCGACAGGAGTATGTCGACCACTTTGCAGGTGAGTTTAACCGTCTGAAAGAAGGGCTTAATTTATCGTATGACAATTTTATCCGTACCACAAGTGTAGGACATATAGAAGCAGCGACGCATATTTGGAAGCTATGCGATGAAGCAGGTGATATCTATAAAAAGAAATATAAAGGATTGTACTGTGTGGGGTGTGAGTCGTTTAAGACTGACTCAGACTTAGTAGACGGAAAATGCCCTGACCACCAAAAAGAGCCTGAAGAAATTGAAGAAGAAAATTATTTCTTTCGTCTTTCAAAGTACCAAGGGTATCTCGAAGAGTATCTCTCACAGGAAGGGGTTATAGAACCAGAATGGAGACGACAAGAAGCATTGAAGTTTGTCCAAGGAGGATTGGATGATTTAAGTATCTCGCGCGAAATTGCACGGATGGACTGGGGGATACCAGTGCCAGGCGATAGTGAACATGTTATGTATGTATGGTTTGATGCACTAACCGACTACATCTCAACGCTGGGCTGGCCTGCGGACAAAGAAGGTAATTTCAAAAAATACTGGCAAGGAGGGCAGACGCTCCAACTAGCGGGGAAGGATCAAATCCGTTTCCAGTCAGTTATCTGGCAGGCGATGCTCAAAAGTGCAGGTATTAAGGCAACCGACAAAATTATCTACCACGGCTTTATCAATAGCGGGGGACAGAAGATGAGTAAGTCACTCGGGAATGTAATTTCACCGTATGAACTGGTAGAAAAATATGGAACTGACGCAGCGCGCTACATTCTTCTTCGTCACGTGCACCCATTCGACGACTCAGACCTAACATGGGAAAAGATGGACGAGTACTACACTGCAAATCTTGTAAATGGCCTGGGTAATCTCACCGCCCGTATTATGAAAATGGCAGAGACACATTTGGCTGAACCCATCGACCGACCAGACGTAGCTAGGTTTGATGATGAGTATCTCCAAGCACTCAATACCTACAACCTCCAAGGAGCGTGTGATTTTGTCTGGAAGAAAGTACAAGAGCTTGATGAAAAGATTGCAGAAACTGAACCCTTTAAGTTGGTAAAAACTGACAAAGAATCTGCGATAGTAATTATCAAGGAATTAATACACGACCTATACTTAATTGGAAGAATGTTATATCCCATACTACCCGAGGCAAACGCGACTATTAAGGAAGCTGTTTTAGCAAACAAGAAGCCTGAAAATTTATTTTCCCGCCTAGACTCATAGTATGAAAAGCATTGAACATATTTTGGAAAGAAATAGTAGAGTGGAACTTGATAAGGCATGGGAAACCAGCTACACCCGACGTGGGATTATTGCTTTGATTACCTAC
>CAZQWL010000002.1:21013-23004 GCA_964597225.1 uncultured Candidatus Saccharibacteria bacterium
TACCTACTTTCAACCTTGTCACTTTCAGTGGTAAAAACTTGGTGGATAGAAAGACAAAACACAAATAAATAGCAGTCATAAAACTACACAGCAATTATAAAAACCTTCCATTCGAATGGAAGGTTTTTATATTCCTTTGTATCTATCAAGTCCATTGTAGTGGGGGAGTATTCCTCCAAGATGTAATATTGAGTCGAGTGTTTCGAGAATAGAAAGATACTCTTTTTTATCTTTTCCTAAAATTTTAATAATATTTTCGAATTCACCAGTATCAAGTTTGTATTTTATTTTCTCTGCAGTAGTGGGACTAATCTTTAAGATGTCTCCGATGCGATAAAGAGATTTCTTTTCAAGAAGAAGTATGATAATTGCCAAACGCTTTGCCAGCATTATTCTTTCTTCTTTTCCAAGTAGCTCAGATATGAAATATCCTGTTTTTTGGTCGGAGAGTTTTCCCAGAGTTTTATTAAACTGTTGGAATAATCCCTCTAATTGATCTTGAGAAAGTTTGTTTCTGTTCAAACGAACCATAAATATATAGTACCAAACCTTCCATTCGAATGGAAGGTTTGGTGTGGAGTATGTATACTTTTCTGGTACTATATTTGGTATGAAATTTGGTAGAAATGACACACACATTGATACACACGCACATTTGAACTTGTCGGCTTTTGATGAGGATAGGCAAGAGGTGATTGCACGATGTGGGAAGGAGGCGGTGGGGGTGATTAATATTGGGACAAAATTGTCGACCAGCAGAAAAGCAGTAGAAATTGCGGAAGCTCACGATGGGATGTATGCAATGGTGGGATTGCATCCGATTCAAACAACTCCTGAGTATCATAGTGAAGAAGAGATTGGAGGCAAAGCATTTACTTCGCAAGGAGAGGTGTTTGATATGGAGATCTATCGCGATCTTGCAAAAAGTGAAAAGGTGGTCGGTATTGGCGAGTGCGGATTTGATTATTTCCATAATGGTATCGATACCTATGCAGTACAGGAAGTGGCGTTTTTGCAACAGATAGAGCTTGCCAATGCATTGGAGCTTCCACTTATGATTCATACACGCGACCCAAAGAAAGGACAGGAGAGCCCAACCGGACGTAGTGTGTATGATGATGTATACGATATTTTAAAGCAGTACGCAAAAGTGCCTGCTAACATTCATTTTTATGCAGGAAGCTGGGATCAGGCACAGAAGTTTTTTGATATTGGGTGCACTATTTCTTTTACGGGAGTCATTACCTTTGCAAAAGATTATGAGGAAGTGGTACGCAATGCACCGCTTGAACTTATGCACGCAGAGACCGATTGTCCGTATGTAGCGCCAGTGCCACACCGAGGGAAGCGTTGTGAACCGATGATGGTAAAGGAAGTATATAAAAAGATTGCGGATATAAAAAAACTGCCTGAAGAGGAAGTGCGGACACAGTTATTACATAATGCAAAAATGATATATAACATATAAATCCTCCCGATTAGTATCGGAAGGATTTTTTTGTTGAGTAATTCAAGAACTTTGTTAGGTATATGCATGGTACACCTCCCTTTCTTGCTTAGAGAATAGAAGAGTTTTTGCTTTTTGTCAGGTTGAGAATGTGAGTGGCGATATTATTTCTATTTTTCAAATAGGTACATTGATACAAATTATGTATATCTGTGACTAAAGGTAGTTTTTCTTGTATACTAAAAATACTACTTATTAAATATTATATATGGAAATTCTTATTCTTTTTGTTCTTGGATATGTTGCATACTTACATTCGCAATTGACAGGAGTACGTACTGATATCAAAAATTTACAGAATAAATCTCAGAATCTACCGCAAGCGGCACCTGCGCCATTATCGCAATCGCATAAGGTAGACGCAGCACAGGCAACGGCACAACGTGAACCTGTTGCTGTTGAGAATGTGCAGTCAGGAATAGATACAAAACCAAAAGAACCTGCTTTTATTACATGGGTGAAAGAAGACTTCTTTGTAAAACTT
>CAZQWL010000003.1:0-2184 GCA_964597225.1 uncultured Candidatus Saccharibacteria bacterium
CTTGCTTTATAGTTAAACACTTGGGATAATAGTAAGGAATTATAACGTCAATTTCAATGATATCGGTGATGAAATCGGGGGTAATAGCACTATTGCTTTTTGTGCTCATAGGAGCAGATTTTGCTTTGGCTGGTTTTGGAGTGACTCCTCCGTTTGTCCGTAACACAAGTCTCACCAGAAACTCAACCTACGAACAACAAATTCTCTTAGTGCGTGGAGACCCTAAAACGCCACTTAAAGCAACCGTTACCGTAGACGCACCCGAGATACTTGACTGGATTGAAATCGTCCAAGGGACAGAATTTGAACTACCTAAAGGTGAACAAAAAGTACCAATGATTGTTCGTGTGACTGTACCAAATGACGCAGACTTTAAGACATACAAAGGTGCAATTCGCATTAAGACAGGTGCAGTGGATGATGCGGTAGGTACCGGAGCTGTAAACATTTCTCTTGGTGCACAGATTGACATTGAGCTCAATGTAATAGACAGGGTAATTAAAGATTTTCGTGTACGGAAAATTGGTGTAGCTGATCTTAATGAAGGGACTAAAGTAGGATGGTTGTATTTCCCTGGAAAAATTAATTTCTCTATGCTTCTTGAAAACACCGGTAACGTAGAAGTGTCACCATCAGACGTCGTATTTAAGATCTATGACCCAAGTGGAACTGTTTTATTAGAAGAAGTACATAATAAAGGTAAGATAGAAAAAATTGCACCGTATGAAACGAAAGATATAATCGCTAAAATTCCGACTCGACTGCCTGCAGGAGCATATCTTGCCCGATATACCATCAAGAATGACGATGAAGTGAAGCATGAAGGAGAGTTAAGTCTCAATATTCTCCCATACGGAACTTTGCAAACAGCGGGATTTGGTTTCTCAGGATTGTCTGCTGTACATCAAATTTCAGTAATTCTCCCAATTCTTGCGCTCATTGCATTGATACTACTTCTTACACATACCTATCGCCAGAGACGACGTAAGCGTTAGGGTTATCATGCAAGCAGTATTCACTACTATACTCAAGAAGAACATACTTGCAGCAGCTATTTTTGCAGCTGGATGTCTCTTTTTATTGGCGTACGGAAATGCACAGGCAGTTTTTGTTGCAACCACGACACTTACAACGAGTATTTGTGGTAATGACCTTGTAGAAGGTAACGAGGATTGCGATGTGTTGGGAGAAATAGGTTCATACAGTACAACAATTGCAGGACGACAGTGTGATGTCGTCTGTCAATTTGGTCCCTACTGTGGTGATGGTATTTTACAAACCATACATGGCGAGGAGTGTGATGATGGTAATAATGATAATGGAGATTTCTGTGGTGCAGACTGTACAGTGGAGCCCGCAGGTTCAGGAGGAGGTGGCTCTTCGGGAGGTGGCTCACAAAGCTCGGGGGGTAGTAATGTTGATCTTGGGGATACACAAATAAGTGTTACAGGGCAAACTATACCGCGATCAACAGTGAATATTATTCTAGACGGTCAAGCTGTAGGTACGGTGCGAGCTGACTCAAATGGTAACTTTGAGTTTGCTACTAATGCTACACCTGGTACTGTTACTATGGGTTTTTGGACCGAAGATGATGATAGGGTACGTTCAGTAACCTACAGCACCACGTTTGATGTAACACAAGGTGCCATTACAAACATCGCAGGTATATTTATCCCTCCAACTATCTCAGTATCCGACGCAACTGTAAATCCAGGTGACACAATTACCTTTGCGGGACAAGCAGCACCCAATGCGTCTATTGAGGTGCATATTGGCGACAGTTCACAGGTCTTCACTACTACATCCGACAACGGTGGGTACTGGAATCTCGATTGGGATACCACAGGCACTCAAGCAGCAGAATACACCGCACGCGCAAAATTTGAACTTGGCTCCGGGAGTCTCACAACAGAAAGTAGCTTCAGTTCCACTCTGCAAATTTTCCTAGGAGTCGACGGCTCACCCACACGCCCATCTGACCTCAACCGCGATACATTTATAAACCTTATTGATTTTTCAATTCTTATTTTCTGGTGGGGAACAGCTGGAGGCGATTCAGACCCCCCAGCCGACATAAGCGCCAACGGCCGAGTAGGAATCGAAGACTTCTCAATCCTCCTATTCAACTGGACTGGATAAAAACTGCCTTGAGGCAGTTTTTATGTGGTCCGAACGCTAGTG
>CAZQWL010000003.1:2284-7989 GCA_964597225.1 uncultured Candidatus Saccharibacteria bacterium
ATTTTGTAAAAAATAACGACAACTTGAACAGCTTCTGTAAGAAGGATTCGTGATACGAATAGCCTACGAGGAAACATGACAAAATACGGAGAAAACCTCGACTAACACTAGTGATTTGACAGTGGACAACCGAATTTGTGGACAAGTAAATCAATTAAAATTCTAAGCAAGTTACAATACGTAAGTACTTGCTGTAGAGGTGGACTTTTAGCACCACTGCGTCTAGTAGTCGCGTATGCGGCGGGCATCTTAGCCGGATGTTATAGGGCAAGTATGCTTACATTTACATACGTAAAGGGGTGGAGACTTTTACGTTGTATGAGTTTGTTGTACTACAACGACTCTGACTCTGAAACTGTGTCGTACAACACATGGTGGATGGAGAGTTGTGAGCTAATTCAACGTAGAGCATTATGTTTCGAACAGAAAAATCTGTCGGAATGCTTAAATCTATTGCAATGATTGGTGGACTAGCGATCCTTATGTGGTCACTTGGTTTGCCATCAGTCCGTTTCTCTGAAGCGGCAAATGTTACTTCATTTAGTGACACGATCTCAGACTCGGCACCTAGTGCGAGTGCAGATCATACTATCCAGTACACTGTACCTGCAGGTTCTGCAGGAGTAGAGGCTGGTGAAACTATTACCGTAACATTCCCCGCAGGATTCAACATGGGTGCGGTCGCATTTGGTGACATTGATTTGTCTATCAATGCAGTAGACCAAACTCTAGCTGCGGCACCTGCCGGAGCAACATGGGGCGCAGTTGTAGCTGGTCAAGTTCTTACTTTGACTTCAGGTACAGGTGTAGCAAATGCTGGTGAAGTGGTAATCATTAAAATTGGTACAAATGCAACTGGTGGTACAAACCAAATTGCAAACCACGCTTCTGAAGGTTCTTACGACATTTCTGTTGTATCAGGAACTGGAGGCAATAATGATACTGGTACTACAAAGATCGTAGTACTTACATCAGTTACGGTAACCGCAGCTGTTGATACCATTTTTACCTTTAAGGTAGAAGGGACATCAGCTGGAACACTCATTAACACCCAGGCAACAACTGGTGCAGTAGGGTCAACGTCAATGCCTTTTGGTAATTTGGCTGCACTTACTGCAACCACTACAGCACAGCTTCTTACAGTAAACACAAACGCATCTAATGGGTATGTTGTAACTGTACAAGTTGATGGAGACTTACAGTCTTCAACAGGTGCTACTATTGATGGATATGATCTTGCGGATGAACCAACTGCATGGGCAGCGCCTGTGGGAACACTTGGAGATCCAACAACATACGGTCACTGGGGGGTAACTTCTGACGACCTGGACATTGAGTCTCGAGATGGAGCTGAATTTGCCGATGACTTGTTCATTGCTGCAAGTACAACACCTCGTGATGTTATGCAACATAACAGTCCTATCAATGGTGTAGGAGCGGGAGAAGGAACTACGACAGTAGGTTATCGAGTAGAGATTTCTGCACTTCAGGAAGCTGGAGATGATTACTCTACTACACTTACATACGTAGCAACTCCAACCTTCTAGTTTGTAGAAATACAAACAATGGATTGAGTCGCGTATCAGCCAATAAAACAAATTGAGTCGCGTATCAATTTAAATAAACTTAGTCGCGTATAAGTTTGCACAATTCTTAATTGCAATAGAATAGAGCATAATCAAAAAACCCTATCTCCCACCACGAGACGGGTTTTTTGAGTATGATCTAAATTTTGCATAGGAATATTTTTTACGAGTATTATCCCTGAATGCTCTATCTACTCTGGAGTGGGGTTCTTTACAATGTAATGTAGATGAAATGTAAATATGAAAAATATTTTGTGTATAAATCAAGCTGTTGCTTCACGTTGGATTGTTATACTTACATTACATGAAAGGGAAAATAATTGGTGGTTTTTTGGTGATGTTTACTATGAGTGCGGCGCAAGTTTACGGCGCAACATTATATATGGATCCCAATAATGCGGAGCTTGCTCGTGGGGATACGTTAAAAGTGTCGGTTCGTTTAGATACAGACGAAGGTGAATGTGTAAATGTTGTTGATGGAGTACTGAGTTACTCTGAAAACATCCAGCCAGTTGATATTTCTCGAGGGGCGTCTATCTTAAGTATGTGGGTTGAAGAACCAGTTATCGATACAACAAATCGTACTATTACGTTTGCAGGAGGTATCCCTAACGGATACTGCGGACGTATTGCAGGTGACCCACGTCTTACTAATGTTGTGGTAGACCTGCTATTCCAGTCACCTGGGTTTGTTATTGGAGCAGGAAGTGCAACGAATACCGCAGAAATTGTATTTGCTAAGCAAACACAAGTGCTTTTAAATGACGGCAAAGGAACCAAAGCTCCACTTACTGCATACGGATCAAATATTGAATTACTAAAAAATGCTGGGTCATCAATAAATAATGAATGGGGTGATATTGTCGGAGCAGATGACATCAATCCTGAGGAATTTAGTATTACTTTGGCACGCATCCCTGATGAACATAGTCGATATTCAATTATTTTCAATACCACAGACAAACAGTCTGGAATTGATCACTATGAAGTAATTGAAGAGCCGATGGTTGAAGCAAATTTATTCAATTGGGGGCGCGAAGATGCACCGTGGAAGGATGTAAAAAGCCCATATCAACTAAAAGATCAGTCGCTAAACAGTATTATACGCGTAAAGGCAATTGATAAGGCGGGTAACGAGTATATCGCCGTTTATGTTCCTGAAACGGCACAACGAACCATTGCTACGGAAACGAAAATTATGGTTGCGGTGATTGCAGGGGTGGTAGGTGTTCTTGTCATGGTTGTGCTGCTACTGACATTTATTACCTGGAGACGAAGGCATAAAGAAAGAAAGAAGTTAGTTGAAAAAAAACACGAAGACGACACCATTAAGATAGACGACATTGAATAAAATAATTATGGATATTACACACCAGAACAATCTGATCCTTACAGTAAAATTGCTCTTGATTGCAATGATGTTGTTCATGTCTTCTTCAGCGTTTGCGGCGACGCTATCAGTCTCACCCGGGACTGGTGTATATACCGCAGGGCAGACGTTTACTGCGCGGGTACTTGTAAACACTACGGGTGCAAAGATAAATGCTGCAGAGGGGACAGTTTCTTTTAATCCAGGAGAACTTTCAGTGGTTCGTATAAACAAAGGTTCTGTTTTTAATCTTTGGACGGCAGAACCTTCGTTTTCAAATAGTGCAGGTACTATTTCCTTTAGTGGGGGTACACCTACTGGGTATACAGGGTCTGGAGGAACAGTGCTTTCTATTACTTTTCGTACTAAAGGAGCAGGGAAGCCACGAGTAACATTTGCCAACGGTGCGGTTTTGGCTGCTGACGGACGAGGGACAAATGTACTTACCTCTATGAACGGTGCAGCATATACCGTAGGAGCCGCAGATATCGTGCCTGAGCCAGAGACAGTGGTATATGTTGCACCACCTAATACACCCGCTAAACCAGTGATTACGTCTGATACACACAGTGACCCAGATGGTTGGTATGCTGCATCTACAGCAGAGCTCGCGTGGACACTCCCGTCTGGAGTGGTTGCAGTACGTACCTTACTTGATGGCAATAGTGGCTCTATTCCTACCAAGATATATAACACACCAATAAAAACAATTTCCTTATCGGACTTGGATGAAGGTGTACAGTATTTCCACCTACAATTCAAAAACGACGAAGGTTGGGGAAGAGTAAATCACTACCGACTTGCAGTTGATACGCAAAACCCGACAAGTTTTAGTATTGAACTTCCTGAAGGTGCAGATTTAACTAGTCCTGCTCAGACACTTATATTTAAAACAGAAGATGCAACATCAAAGGTTGAACGATTTTCAATACAAATAGATGGTGCTGAACCATTTGAGTTCCTTGATGAGACAGGTAGTAGCACGGTGACATTACCCGCTCTTGAGCCTGGTCATCATACGCTTATCGTTGAGGCCTTCGACCGAGCAGGGAACAGTATTGGAGGCACGTTCTCATTTGCGATACTTGCGTTTGATAGACCAGAGTTTACTGAAGTTCCGACTGAAATATCAGAGGATGTAATTCCTGTCTTAAAAGGTATTACACGTCCAAACTCGAAGGTGGAAATAACCTTCACCAAGATTGGTTCTGAGAGTCAGACATATACTGTAGAGAGCAATAATGCTGGCGAGTTTGTGTTCATCCCCGAAGGACGACTTTCTCTTGGGGTGTATGAGCTCGTTGCGATTGCCATTGACCAGCATGGAGCACAAAGTGAGCCCTCAGAAACAGTACGCATGGCAGTGCAGCAACCAGGTTACATTCAACTTGGTTCGTATGCGGTGAGTTTGTTGTCGGTACTGGTGCCTCTTCTTGCACTCTCATTCTTACTTCTGTTTGGATTTTGGTTCTTACTTGCGCGATTGCGTAGGTATAAGGCTGGGGTAAGTAAAGAGGCTCGGGAGGCACTTGCTATGTTGCATACAGAATTTGGTATACTGCATGACACGGTACAAAGTCAATCTGACGCACTTGCTGGTTCACGAAAGAATAAAAAGCTCACTAAAGCAGAAACGGAGCTTGTTACAGTGATTCAAGAGACACTTACCGACGCACAACAAAAGGTAGAGAAAGAAATTACTGATGTCGAAGATATTGTTGAATAACCAGAATGAAAATGAAGAAAATTGATACAAAATACATGATGACAGGATTAGTAGTACTAGGCGTATTATTTTTAGGAGCATCGTACTATGTACAAACCCAACAAGCTGAGTATGTGTCTATGATGAAGGTGCTTATAGCACAACAAGAAACCACTCTTACTTCAATTGCAGAAGTAACTGACCGAAATGGAGCAGATGCTGTGGTAGCAGATATCATTCAGGACTGTGAGCTTGAAGATCGAAAGCGCTTTGATGAACTTTTGAGTACTTTAAATACACTGAATCGATCGCAGCTTGTTGAGGTAGATAACCTCTTTAATGCATGTGGCGACTTCTATGCACAACGTAAATTATTGATGGTTGCACGCCTTGGAAGAGAGTATGAGGTGTATAAAGACTACGTTGGACTTCTTAACGTTGTAGACTCAAAGGCACAAAAAGCTACCTACCCAATACAAAAATGGAGCGATTTAGTTGATCTTGAGGTGAAGCGAAGCGAACTTTCTTCAAACCTTGTCGCAATTCAAAAAGATATCATTGATGCTCTTCTTAAAAAAGTATCCGCTAGCTCAGATGAAATGAAAGAGAATGTCGCGCAGGCACAGGTGGTGCGAGACAACCTGTCGCTTGTTGGTGTCAGAATTGATACACTACGAGAAGACGTAATTGGATTATAGTAATGAATGGACTTTTGCGTAAAATAAGTAAACCATACCGACGTTCAAAAAGCCGCACGGTACGGTCCGCTTTTGCGTTCCCTTTGGTGCTCACTGTTGCTGCATTTTTAGGAGCTGCAGTTATTGATTCTCAAAATCAGTCCTACATACACATTGAATCAACCAAAACTGCTGTAAAAGCAGGTGAAAATTTTGAAATTGATGTCTATGTATCAGCACATGTCCCGGTTAATGCGGTTGATATTAATCTCGCATTCCCAAGTGCTCAGATAGAAATAACTGGCATTGATGTGGGAGAGTCCGTAATTACCCTTTGGACTACACAACCGTATGTAGAAAATAATGGC
>CAZQWL010000003.1:8089-20340 GCA_964597225.1 uncultured Candidatus Saccharibacteria bacterium
GGGGTCGGTCTTGAGGGTGCAATTAGTGTGCGAATTATCACTGATATAGATGGAGACGGAAAGGTTTCTTTGAACGATTTAAGTCGTTTCATGAGCGCCTGGGCCTCAAAAACAACTATATTTGACTTTAGTGGAGATGGGAGGATGACGTTTAGGGATTTCGGAATTATATTATCCGACACTTTCTTCAAGTAGTAGAAGCCAGAATCTTGCAAATTTCTGCGTTGCCTGTGTCTCCAAAGTTTCACCATACATAAAGTACGGCTCAACTTCTCAATCCTTGTCGCCTTGAACTTCACTAAAATTTTGACTTCCATATTTGTTTACAGGGAGTATTTGCATATAATTGACATTGTGTATAACCCACGGTGGTAATTTGATAGAAAAGGTACAATATAGGGGTGTGATGGGAAGTCTCGGGCTACGAGACTTGTACATCGGGGCCCGAGATATGTTGTAAATTATACGTAATTTTGAACATATGCTCGATCAACGTGGAGCTAAAGAAAAAGGGTATATTACCCTCAAAGAAGCAGCCGAAATCGCGAATTACACCCCTGACTATGTTGGGCAACTTATTCGTGGTGGAAAAATCAAAGGTGAACAAGTATATGCAAATGTCGCATGGGTAACAACTCATGACGAAGTAGAAGCGTATTTGAAAGATAAAAATCGAACCGTGTCTGAAGAAGAATCTTCAGTTTTTTTTGCAATGTTTCATCAAGTGTCGTCATACTTTTTATATACATTAATCGCGCTTTGTGCGGTTGCGTTACTGTTTATGCAGTATGTATTATATGTGTCTATTGATGCTGGGCTTGATAAGACATATTTGTCACAAGCTCAAAATAATGAGACTCAGTCTCATACGGGAGTAACAGTCTCTTCTCGGTAAATAGTATGAACCGCCCATCAGTACAAAAAAATACTGTACAAAAAGCATTGCTGTATAGCATCGTCTTTGAGATGCGCGCGATTCGGTATATTACCGCAATACTATTTATGTTCTTTGTGATGCATCCAGCTACACCCGCTTTTGCTTCGGAAGATATTGGTGATGTAGAAGATGCTATGGAGGAAGTGGAGACTGTTGTTGAAGAAACCATTGAAGACTTGGAGCAGGAAGACCCAGAGGCGACTGAAGAGATTGAAGTACTAGAAGAATCAATAGACAATGAAGATACTGAAGCAGAACAGTCACAAGAAAATATTGAAGAGGTTTCTGAAACTGATGGCATTATAGAAGACACTGATGAGACAACTGAAACAGGTGTACCTGCAGTAGAAACCCAGGGCGATTTAAATGATGAAGAGGACACCGATACAGCAACATCTACCGATGATAGTGCAGACATCGTAGATGAGATTGATACTCAAGAAGATGCTGATGAGTCTACTGAAGAAGTTGCTACAGCAACAACAACTGCGAGTACCACCGAGGGTTCGATTGTTGATGCGTACGTTGTAGACTCAAGCGCATATACTTTTGACCAGTCACAGTGTGTTGAGGTCTCTGGAGGTGCGTTCTATTGCTCTGCAGAAGAAAATACTTCACCAGAAGAGCGTAAAGATGCACTGTATGCAGCACATGATGCACAGGGTGATATGGAGATATATTTTGTGCAAGATGGTAAGGAGTACCAAGTTACCGATAATGTGTATGATGATGTTGCACCGACATATGACCCTAAGAGCCACAGTATTGTTTGGCATCGTTTACTTAATGACCGGTACCAAATTGTTTCGTATGATGTAGACAGCGGAAAAGAAGATATTCTCACGAACAATAACGCCAACGATATGGAGCCAGCACGAACGGGAGGTGTGACTGTATGGCAACGATGGGTTGGTAATAACTGGGAAATTATCCTATTGGATAATGGAAATGAAATACAGCTTACATCTAATGCCGTGCACGACATTGGACCAAAAATAAATGGCAATTTCATCTTGTGGCATACCACAAGCTTAGAGGGAGAAAAAAAAGTGGCGTTATACGATATGGACACCGATTCATTCACCGTTATTGATGATGCCGATGATGGAGCTATTGAAAACCCTCGCTTCATACTTATGTACGATAAAACCTTTTCTAATGGTGACACCGTAACTAAGGGAATTGATGTACTTACTGGTGAAATTGTTCCATTATCTGCCGCAGGTGGAACGTTGCCTGATGATATTCCAGAAAGTGACCCAACAGGTGAAACTCGAGCGCTTATCAATCAAAAAACCAGTGGCTCACGTGATGAACAGGTGGATATTGACGACGATATCGTTACTCCTATTGCAAGTAGCACCGATGCTGTTGCAACAGCATCTTCATCAGTAGAGACAATAAATCCCGAAGTACTTGTGGTGCCTGTAGCATCAAGTACTGATGGAACTGTTGATACTCCAACAAGCACAAGTACTGACCACATTGCTGACGTGATTATTCCTTCTGTAGCAACGACGACTCATGAAAATGTGGAGTAATTTTATAAAAAAAATAACTTGTACAAGAATCTTTAATAAAAGATTTTTTCATGCGTTTAAAAAATATACTGTTGCACTTTTGATAACACTCCTTGTTTTTTCAGATATTTCTACATTATTTATCTCTCCCTGGTTACATCAAGTAGAAGCAGCACAGGTAACCATTGATGCAACGACTAGTTCTTCGCAGTCAGAACATGTTAAAAGTGGAGTTTCGTCTGTATTTATTTCAGATCAAGTGGGATATAAGTTTTACGTAAACTCAACTGGAAGGTGTGAGTATAGTAAAACAACAGATGGTGGTACATCCTGGGGAGCGTCAGTGATTTTTGATAACACTACTTCATGTGCATCACCTACAGTGTGGTATGACCAATGGACTCCTGGAGATACAGGTGATTATATTCATATCATTTCCCTAGACCCAAATAATGCCCGTGAGTACATAAGCTACAACCGTTTGGATACTACCAATGACACACTGCTTCTTGGAACAACCCCTGTAAATACAATGTCAAATAGTGGGCAGACAGGTACGTATTCAAATGGGGCTAATAAACCAAACCTAACTAAAGGTTCTGACGGTACTATATATATCGCAGTTGCTGATAATACAGATTCTTTCGTACTTGAATGTAGTGGAAGCTGTAATCTTACTACTGGCTGGACAGAAACTGGGACAAATCCGATGGACCTTACCGCTGACTGGCCTCTTATGATGCCTCTATCTGGTGGAGATATTATGTTGATTGTACGAGATGTTTCAGACAACGATATTGAGTACAAAATTTGGAATAATTCTACGTGGTCAGGCACATGGACGACTATTGATAGCAATGCGTTGGAGAATACTGTCTATGATGTTGGAATGTCTGCTGTTGCGCATCCTGACACAAATGATATCTATCTGGTATATACCGCTGATACCAATACCCTTGGTACGGACGACGACCTACGCACCACAAAATATACTGGTGGTTCTTGGAGTACCCAGACCAATATCCTTACTGATGATGCCCGCGGGATTACACAAGTGGCGATGGCGATTGATGCAAATACCGATGAAGTATATGTTGCCTACTCGGTGCAAGCAACTGCAGGAAGCGCCACTACAGCTGATGTATATTGGGTGTCTTCTACCAACGGTATGGGCTCATGGAGTAGTGAAACAGGGCCCGTAAATACCACTTCTGGAAATATCTATGCAGTAGACCTCAACTATTATTCTGACGAACGTATATATGTTTCGTGGTATGAGGATGGACTGCGCGATGTGTTTGGTGATACCATCGCTGACATCGGACCGATTACAGTAGTGTCTGCCACTGGAACTCAAGCAACACAAGTGCGAGCCAGTACTACAGATTTTTATACTGGTGGCGCATTTGTGATTACTGAAAATGTTGCGAGTAGGAATGTAACGGACATTGAAATTGCAGAATACGGTACTATTGACGGTTCGGTAGGTATTGGTGATATTGAATTGTGGTATGACTTGGACACTTCTGCACCATATGACTGCTCTAGCGAGTCGTACGCAGGCGGAGGCTCGGAGACACAGTTTGGCTCCACAGACACCAACGGATTTTCTGGTGCTGATGGTATCTCTCACTTTGCTGACGTGGTGACCATTTCTCCAACACAAACAATGTGTGTGTACACAGTGCTTGAGGTGCATAAGGAAGCTGATGACGGTACTACCATTGATATTAAAATTGATGACCCGACTACGGATGTAGTAGTCACTGGGGGAGTCACTCCAATTCCTGCATCAGTCATTGAAATTGCAGGTGATACTGATGTCGTAGATGATGACCTTACACTCACACACTACCACTGGCGTAACGACGACGGCAATGAAGCAGGTGCAACATCAGCTACGGGAGGTACTGAGGATACACCGATTCCTGCTTTGCAAAGTGAAAATCCTCGAAGGCTGCGTATAGGACTCTCAAACGAAGGTTCCACTACGACTCTACCAACGACATTTCGCTTGGAGTGGGGAGTGGCGGCACCCAATTGTACCTCAGTAGCAAGTTGGACTGATGTAGGTGCTACCGATGATGATTGGAACATGTCTGCGTCTGCAAATCTGACTAACGGCGCAGATACTACTGATATCGCAGTCGCGTCAGGTGGGGTTACTGATGAAAATACTACTTTTCTTACTCCCAATGGCGCCGTACGTGATACTTCTTCGGAAACTGGGAGTCTACAAATTGATTTTGACGAATATACAGCTTTGGAATATTCAATAGTTGCTTCTACTACCGCAACAGAAGGAAATACCTACTGCTTTAGAGTGACTAATCAAGGAGAAGAAATTTCTGCATATGATGCGATTCCACAAGTGACTATTTCTGCAGATGTGAGTGTAGCGGTAAGCGGAACTCAAACTGCGACAGTGGATATTCCCTCAACCGATTTTTATATCGGAGGAGTATTTAGCATTACGGAAAACACAGGCTCTCGAAATGTCACCGACCTTACAATTACTGAGACAGGTACTGTAGATGGGGCTTCTGGTGTTGACGACATTAAACTGTTTTATGACCTAGATACATCAGCACCGTATGATTGTTCTAGTGAAAGTTACTCTGGTACTGAAGCTCAGTTTGGTGGAACTGCTGCAGCCTTTAGTTCTGAAAATGGCACCTCGACTTTTTCAGGGAGTGTTGGTATTACTACAACAGCCACGATGTGCGCGTACGTAGTCTTGGATGTCAACGAAAATGCATTAAATGGAGAAACAATCAACATCACCATCGACTCGGCAGCTTCGGATATTGTAGTGTCTGGCGGTGGTTCCGTTGCACCATCGACTGTCTTAGATATGACTGCATCAACGACTCTTAATGGTGCGATTGTAACGCAAACACACTACCACTGGCGTAATGATGATGGTGACGAAACCGGAGCTACGTCGGCTACCGGTGGCAATGAAGACACATTTTATGATGAAATTGCACTGGAAACACCCGTTCGCTTGCGTATTGGAATTTCCAATGAAGGGGCTACAACATCAATTGAACATGCGTATAACTTAGAATACGGCATTAAAATCACCACCTGTGATGTAGTGACGGTATGGACCGATGTAGGTGCTAGTGCAGATGCTTGGGATATGTACGATTCAGCAAATGTTACTCATGGAGACACGACAACAAACCTGGGTACTGCTTCTGGTGGAGTGACAGATGAAAACGTAAGTTTTTTAGGGACAAACAGTAATGTACGTGAGACCACTTCCTACTCGGCAACAACAACACTAAGCCAAATGCAATATACGGACATTGAGTATAGTCTGACGACAACACCCGATACCGTGAATGATACAAGTTATTGCTTCCGGGTGACTGCAAATGGCACACCATTGCTTGCATACGACAATTACGCGGAAGTAACTATTGCTCCAAAACGAGATTTTCGTGTGCAGCACGGGACTACAGATATTTACGGTACTTCAACAGTAATTACAGCAGGTTCTGACTATACTGCACCAGCAGGAATTTCTAAAGCATTCATCCGAATTACTAATATGCACCACACCGGTGCTGGTTTCTCGACACCTGGTGGTGGTTCACAAAATGCTGATGACTATGGTGTGTATATCTTGAATCCTGAAAATCTTTTGACTTCAATTAGATTTGCAAGGGATACTGATTCAATTAATCACTCACGCGTATCATGGGAAATTGTTGAGTTTGTAGGTGATGCAGCGACAGACAATGAGATGGTGGTAAGAGACCAGGGGCTTATAAGCTATGCAGATGTCGACACGGTGGCAACAGGTACTGCAGTAGTTGGAATTGCGGACGATGCTGACGTGGTGGTGTTCATTACTGGACAAGCCCATAGAGGAGGAAATAGAAGTGAAGGATTTGCGCATCAGTCTACTGCGTCATGGTCTTCAGGGTCCGACGAGCCTGTTATAGAACGCGGTGCAACAGGAGGCAATGCAGGCTTTGTAAGCTACGCAGTAGTGGAGTTTACTGGGCTTAATTGGAAGGTGCAACGCTCGGAACATCAATATAGCGCTGCTGGTGCATCAGAAACTGAAAGTATTACGGCAGTCAATAGTCTCTCAAGAACATTTTTACATACACAAAAACGACATACTGGAAGTTCGCGTTTAGCGAGTTTTGGACATGAAGTTACTCTCTCGAGTATGGGAGCCATAACATATTATCTGCAGTCGACGGCTGAAATGACCGTCACTCATACCTCTGTGGCATGGGTGATTGAAAATACTCAAACAAGTAACGGCGCCATGAATGTACAGCGAAATAGTGGCGCTACTACTGCAGGTGCCGAGCCTGTTTCAATTAATATACCTATCCCTGTGGCTGTTGGACGTACTGACAATACCTCGCTATTTTCCATGAGTAGGCATAATCAAACGGGAGCAGGATTCCCACGAGTACTTGCTGGAGTATCACTTATATCGACCACAACCTATCAAATATGGCGAAGTGAAGCAGGGAGTACGCTTTCATACGCTACGGAAATTGTTGAGTGGCCTGTGGCGAACTTTGCTATACGGCAAAATTATTATCGTTTTTATGTAGAAGACGGCAATTTAGACCCAATCGACCCGTGGCCACTTGGTGGAACTGACTTAGGGGAAAATACGTCTATTACTTCATTGGATGAGCCCTTGGCAGAGGGTGAGCAAATACGAATTCGTATGTCATCGGCAGTAAGTAATGCCACACTTCCTGCTGGGTTAATTTCGATGAAACTACAATATGGGCAAGTTGACACAACTTGTTCTGCCATTGGAACATGGTTTGACGTTGGTGATACCGGGAGCGGATCTATATGGAGGGGGTATGATGTTGCTGGTCTGACAGATGGTGTAGATATCGCAACAAGTACACCATCTCCAGGGACTCTGAACTTGTCCGTCTCTGACGTAGCTGCTTCATATGTAGAAGAAAATCCATCTCCCGCAAACCCGTTTGTGGTGAGTGAAACACAAGATGTGGAATACGACTGGGTGGTGGAGCATAATGGTGCGGCAGAAAGTAGTTCATACTGTTTCCGAATGGTGCAAAATGACGGCACGCCACTTGATGGGTACTTGCAGTATCCTCAATTGAGAACCGCAGGATTTAATCCTATAGCCGGTTCATGGCGTTGGTACGATGACCACAGTAATGAAACACCGCTGACCGCCTTAGCCGCTGAAGATGTCGCCCCAATTAATATTTCAAATACTGATGGTATTGCACTACGTATTGCTGTTGATGAACTGAAGAATGTTACGGGAAATGCTTTCAAAATGAAGCTTCAATTTTCTGAGTACGCGGACTTCACTACGGTGACCGATGTCGTTGCATCGAGCACTTGTACCGCAACCGATTTATGGTGCTACGTTGATGGGGGTGGTGCTGACAATGCTGTTATTTCAACTGCGTCACTTTCAAGTGTCGATGCATGTATTGCAGGAGTAGGTAATGGATGTGGAACGCATAATGCCTCAGGAGCGCTAGTGGCAGGACATAATCACTTAGGTGGTGCACATAGTGAATATTCGTTTACAATTCAACACGCAGGAGCGCGAGCGAATGCTGTGTATTATTTCAGGCTGTATGATGTGACTAATGATGTCGTGATAGCCACTAATGCAACAAACCCAAGTCTGCAGACAGAAGGAGCGGGTCTTGTGTTTACTATCTCTGGTGTAGATGAAGGTACAACTATTGGGGCAGTGGTGACCGATGCAACGACTACTGCGTCATCGGTCGCATTTACCTCAGTGCCATTTGATTCAGAATATGAGCTCGCACACCGTCTCACTATCGACACTAACGCAACCGAAGGCTATCAAGTGCTTATGTACACCGACCAACTACTGACCGACTCATATGGAAGTACTATTCCCGCGGTAACGGGGTCTAATCTTGTACCAACAGGGTGGGCAACAGGTTGCTCTGTGCTTGCAACGGGTTGTTTTGGGTATCATACCACTGACGATTCGTTACTTGGTGCATCAACGCGCTTTGCAGCAGATGATACGTATGCAGCATTTAGTACTTCACCACAGGAAATTATGTATAGATCAACCTCTGCAAACGAATCTCATGATATTGTATATAAACTACAAGTAGGGAATAAACAAACAGCAGGGGAGTATGAAAAATCAATTACATATATAGCAATACCAATATTTTAATTATGAAAATACTATCTACAAGAAAAATTGGTTTTACAGGTTTGTTTATAGGTGCATTGTTTTATACCTTGAGCACAAACGCCTTTGCAGCAACACACCTTGTTTCACCGTTGGCTATTAATTTGGATTTAGAAAAACGGGATATTGTTTCAGAGACTATTACACTCATAAATAATTCACAACGTGTGGTGCGAGTGTATGCCTCTGTGAATACCGTAGCTGAAGATGGAGAAGGGATTGTGGAAAGTTTTGTGCAGAAAGTAGAAGCTGATAGAACAAATACTCCTACAACTTGGATAGAAATTTCAAGGAAACGTATTGAGCTCAAGCCGGGTGAAAAGAGAGAAGTGCCATTTACTGTACGAATGAATCCAAATACTCAAGCCGGAGACTATAACGTATTTATTGGTTTTGCAGAAGGGTCAAATAGACAAAAGGCAGAAAAGAAAGTTCGAGAAGGTGATGCCCCAGGCACAATTGTGCATATTTCTGTTGATCAAGTACAAAATCAATTTCTTCGATTGGAGAATTTTGTAGTTGATAAATTTGTTTCTGAAGCAGATACAGACACATTATCATTTACACTTAGTAACCCAGGGCGAGGTGATGTTGTCCCCAGAGGAGAGGTTATTTTCTATGACAACAATGGTGCAGAGATTGGCGCATTGCCAATTAATACTGATGACCAGTTAGTCCCTGGTGATGGAAAGACAGATTTTACTATGGAAGTACCTGAAGAATTATCTATTGGTAAATACAAAGCATTTCTATCAGTTGAATATGGGGAGAATTTGACTGCTTCAGTGCACGATACTGCATTTTTCTATGTATTGCCGTGGAAGCTCCTGTTGCTTATTTTTGTAATTATTCTAATTCTCGCTATACTAATTGCATTGTATGTTCATCGTCGTTATGACACGGTGGAAGAAACGAGTGATGGCTCAGGTACAGTTGCAATGTACATCAAAGATGGAACATCAGAAAATCAACATCATGATATTGACCTTACTAAAAAAGAAGATGCATAACAGAGTCTTTTTCACACTCGTACTATTGTTTTCTTTTGTACCGTATGGAGCATTTGCTGCCGGTTTGTCGCTAAGTGTCACACCAACCCTTTTTGAGATGTCGGCAGTGCCCAGTCAGGCATGGACAAGTTCTATAAAGGTAATAAATAATAACCCACAAGATCTCACGGTATATGCAAGTGTGGTTAATTTTGCACCACAAGGAGAACATGGGCAAGGTAAATTTTTACCTCTCTTTGAAGAATATAGTGAGGGAAAAACTCTTGCCGAGTGGATTACTATTTCAGATGAAGCATTTGTTATACCTTCAGAAAGTGGACAGAGTATTCCGTTGAGTATAAATATACCTGATGATGCATCCCCAGGAGGTCACTATGCTGCAATTATGATTGGTACGAAACCATTGCAATCAGACGGTAGTGTGCACGTACAAACTGCACAAGTTGTTACATCCCTCTTCTTTGTTAGAGTTGCTGGTGAAGTTATAGAGAAGGGTGCTGTACGTACATTCCAAGCAGGAAGTTCATTTGTAGATGTTCCAGAAATAAATTTTGAAGTACGTTTTGAAAATAAAGGAAATGTACACCTACAACCTCAAGGTGAAATTGTGATTACAAATATGTGGGGTAAAGAAAGAGGTATTATCCCTATCAATAAACAAACCCACTTTGGAAATGTTTTGCCCAATAGTATCCGTAAATTTAACTTTGCATGGAAAGGGGAAAAATCGATTACAGATATAGGGAGATATAAAGCGTCTCTTGCTCTTGCCTATGGTACTAATGCACGGCAATTTGCGACACAAGAAACCACTTTTTGGATTGTGCCTATAAAACCTGTATTGTTGGTATTAGGAAGTCTGTTTGCTATTCTGTTCTTGATCAGTTGGAGTATACGTTCGTATGTTCGGCGAATGCTTATTATGTCCGGAGTGCAGGGGTATGTACCAAATTCCCAACGAACTACTCAAGAAGGGGATGTGATTATGCAGCCTAATTTCTCAATGACTGCACCATTACAAAATGGACTTGATGACCTTAAAACACGGTTCACAGCAACTAATAAAATAGGTGAAATACTTCAAATGTTCTTTATATTTATAGTCGAATATAAAAAATTCTTTGTTGGTTTGTTACTCATACTGCTATCAATTATTGTGGTGTGGAGCTTCCTTGTGGAAGTGACTACTACCTCACGTGATTATGAAATTACCATTGATAATCCTGATGCGCCGATGACTATATCCTCTGAAGAAATTATATACAAAAAAACATCCGATGCAGAAAACATAGTGATTTCAGATACAGATGAACTACCTTTGCCTGTTCCTCAAGAATACGCACTTACTCTTATCAATTCTAGTGAAAATGTGGGTATGGCTGCAACATTGAAAAGACATCTTGAAAAGTTTGGATACCAAATCACAGCACTAAAGTCTGATTTCAATGAAACTAAGCAACGATCAGTTGTTGTGTATGACCCTTCTCTACAAGAAGAGGCACTTGTACTTAGTAAGATACTCAACGGAGCATTGCTTTCAGCGCGTCCACGGTCTGAAAAAAATGATTCCCAAGGCAATATCTCAATTTTTATTGGTAATGATTATTTTGAATCCTTAGAGGACTAAGATGTTTTAGGTAAGACTATAAAAATCATTTCTGACTGTGAGATGAAATTAGTGGTATACTAGATATGTTATTAGTGTAGAGCTTATTCTATAACTAAAATATCTATGAAACCGTTTGAACCTAATCTAGTTGAAGATCTTCAACGAACACGTTCACACCATAAAGTAAGTAGACGTGCAATTATAGTGGCAATTATTTTTTTTGCATTGATAGTTGTGGGGATGTTTACATTTGCATTTTTAAAGAAGTCAGAAATGGAACAAAGTAATATACTACCTGTGGTTGAGAAAATACAGCCCGAATCAGAAGTAAAATATGCATCTGTGACAAGAATTACAGCAAAACACTTCTTCTCAAATGGGCTACATACTCTTGTGGGAGAAATTCCAACGCCAACGCCGTGTGAATTACTGGAATCGAGTGTGACGATAATGGAATCATACCCAGAACAAATTAGAGTTGATTTTTCAATTCTTAATACCTCTGAAAATTGTATCCAAATCATATCATCCCAACGTTTTAAAGAAGAAATTGTCGCTTCAAAGAACGCAACATTCCAAGCAACATTTGAAGGGAGACCAGTCGAACTTAATCTCATTCCAGCTGCAGAAGGAGAAAGTCCTGACAGTTTTGAACTATTTATAAAAGGTTGACAATCCAAAAGAAAGTGGTATTTTTAATTACTAATTAATTTTACCTCGTATGAATGTTTTAAAGGCTATTTTTGTTGATTTTGTACAATTTTTTAATGTTAAAACAAACAAAGGGCGCATTGCTCTGTTTGTCCTTTTTGCTGCCCTGCTAGCGGTTTTTCTTTTCTTAAATAAATCTGAAGATACTCAAGAGCAAGATAATACTCAGGTACGCGCAGTACGTGTTGCGCAAGTCTCGAGCTTTACTGAAGGTGCAGCATTGAGTCTTATTGGTACAGTGTCTGCT
>CAZQWL010000004.1:0-17350 GCA_964597225.1 uncultured Candidatus Saccharibacteria bacterium
AAGCAAAGCTTTTGGGTGTTTCATGTGTAACATCGCTCGTGTATGCTAAATCTATAGCAATATGCAAAACAACCCTCCCGGGAGAAGCTGTTCTACGTGAAACTAAGTATAGAAAGGGCACCACTGAAGAGCTACAGATATATATATATATATCAACCCTATAATAACCAACAAATCGAAAGAAACGGCTCTTGGTTGGGAAGGACCTGGCTCAATTCCTGGTATTTTTGGGCAGGTAGAACGTGCCATAAAAATTACAATTGACCGTCAAAGCAGGGGAAGTGAGAGTAAAACGGCTGTTCTTAACGGTTTTATAGCAGAGATTGTACAGCATGAGATAGACCATCTCAATGGAATTATATTTACCGACATTGCAGACCCTGAGACTTTTGTAAGCGTGGAATACTATATGGAGTATATACGCGGGAAGTAGGGAAATGGAAGCGTCACACTTGAAACTTGATTAGTAGATCTTTGATAAAATACGTTAATCATGGAGATTAAAGATTCTAATTTTGAAAAGATTAAAACTAGTGCCGAAGAGTACTATAAAGCAGTCGATTCAGTTTTTTGTCCATACTTGAATGAAACAGTCGCTTTTAATGCAAAAGGCATTAAACATATCAAATTTAAAGCTGAAGGAAGAGCAAGATCACGTTAAGACCAATTCATGAGACTTAAACATATACGTTTTGCTCAAAGAATATTAGAGAAAAGCAGGACACTTCAAGAGGACTAAAAAGCCCCAGCATAAGCTGGGGTTCTTTAGTATGTTTGGCTACAGTTTAACATTGAACCGTGACAGGGTCGAAACCCCTCCAAACATATTGATATAATAGCACCTTAATACATAGCGTCAAGGTTGAAAATGTGTTTATTTTCCATAAGGCTAGAAATTATAGGAATCGCTCTCACCTAATCGGAACAATCCCTCATCAATCCGCTTCTGATCAAGGTAATTACCTACAAACCCGACTGAACGGGGGATAAGGAAGAGAGAATTGAAGAATTCAATCTCGATGAGCTCTGCAATGTCGTCAGTTGAGAAACCTTCTTTTTCTTCTAAGAAATCCATAAATAAGGCTGAAACAGCACCATCTACGTTCAAAATAAGGTTTGCGCGCTTGTTTGTAGTCAATGCAGCCACGCCAAGGGCTATGTCTAGATGTGGTGTTTCATGTAGAACACTTTGACCTTTCTCGATAAGCATTTGCACACGAGGATCTGGCTTATGAATGCTATATTTCTTGTGTCCAATACCAAGAATGTATGCTCGGCGAGCACTGTAGTCATTTACTAGGGCTTCTGGAGTGGTTCCACATGAAACTGCGCCATGCCATACGGCAGCTGCACCATTAATTGCACCACCAAACCGGTCTCCTACAGTAAGTACTCCTGCAGCGAGCGCTGAACTCATATCGCGACCTGCTCGAGTGGTCACCATAGCGTTTACTGCGCCAGACACATGTGGCCCGTGGTCGATAAGCTGTGCAAATACCATGTCAACAAACGCAACAGTTTCATGTGAAACAGTTTCTCTCCCCAGAATACGCATTAGAACACCTTCCGTGAAAGAAGCGGCGTGATTTCCGGTGTACGCAGGGGCAGAAAACTGAGTTCCATGTGTAACTGAGCTTCGCGCTTTCCAGTCACGCGCACCTTTCACCTTCTTGGTCTCCTTAGTCAATTCTGAGAATGAAGCCATGAAGTCTTCAAATGTTTCACCCACAGTCACACCGACAGCCCGAAGTGCCTTCATCTTCGTTTGAGAGGTTTCATCTTCACTCTTAGCAAGCGCCTTCGCGTGGCCAAACTGAATTGCTTCATGCTTGGATTCATAACGTCCGGCAATATACGCAAACATCGGCTTGGTCAGTTTGCCAGCTTCAATTGCCTCCACAAGGTCATACTCATCACGTCCACCTAATTCCCCAAAGAAGACAATTTCTTTTGTGTGTGGGTCATTCTCGGCTTCCAGTACCCACTGCAGTGGGGAGGTGATAGGGAACCGATCTCCCCCGAAGCTCACTGCAAAACTAATCGCACTTCCTGAAGCAACCACCTGGTACATAAGCTCATTAACCATTCCCCCTGATGAACAAATAACTGCTGTGGAACCAGTTTCAGACCCAAGCTCAGCAACCCGCTCACCCATGATGCCACCAATAGCCCCAAGCTTCAGGCTCCCAGGGACACACAGACCTACGCCAGAAGCTCCAGCGATGATTTTATCTCCTCCGTACTTTTCAACCATCGTCAGCGCATCACGCTCAGAAACACCTTCAGCAAACAAGTGAGCACCAAGAGCATCGGGGAACGTAGTAAAGAACGCATCCACCATACGTGGAGTACTTGAAGGGGAAGTGATACACAGGAGGAAATCTGGCTCTAAACCAGCGTTTTTTACCGCATCGACAGACCGATATACCGGCACAAGTAATTCATTATCACCCCAGAAAAACTTCTGTGACTTCCGCCCTGCACCGATGATAGCGCCCACACTCGGACTTTCTTTGCCTGCTGCATAGTCGAAGTCTAGAATAGACTGAATCACCTTTACATGATTTCCTGCCACCAAAGTCTGAACATTGTTGTTTCGAATTTTTGAAATCATATTTATACGTGACTAATTACTAAACTACCTACCGCCCCAAGTGAGAAGGACGGGTCATGGACGTCGTTAGGGATTTCTTCTTCATTGAGGTAGTCCCGTAGATGAGCCAGACCTCTTTCTTGATTGGGTCCACCTCGGCGTACGCATACATAGACCTCCTGCTTCTTCAACATATCTAAGTTCTCGCTGAATGCATCGACAATACCTTGGAAGGTAGCCATTACATCGGTGAAGTTGGCCACCCCTCCAGCGATAAGCACCACCTTCTTTTCTGATTTTGAATCGAACAAAACTTCAAGAAGGGTAGACACGTACGCATGAGTCTCCTCACGAGTTGGTGCACCGCTGTATTCGCTATAGTTAATGACATTGTCTTGTAGTCCGGCAGCCACAAGTGAATCTAGAGCAACAAGTGACGCTCCGCCTCCTGAGAAAAGGGTAAGAATAGAACCATCTGCATTAAGGGTATGGAGATTGAGTGCTGATTGAGTACAAGCATCTTGCCGAAGCACTTCAGCTTCTTGCTCGCTTGTTACTTTCTTATGCAGTACATGCTCCTGCGCCCAGTCCGGAAGTTTTCCTTCCTTTGCAGAGTCGATTTCTACAGCCATATCAAGAGGGAAAAAGGAGTCGTTGTGATTGATGTATGGATTCACCTCACAGAATGAGAAGTGGTACTTCTGCATTATTTCCAGTAGAGCAGACAGTGGCACACCATCAATCTCAATAGAAGGTTTTGCTTTAAGCATTTCTGCTCGTGAGATAAGGCTATTTTTCACTGAGTCGGGGTCGTCCTCAATAGATACACCACCTTTTTCAGAATACAGGACCTGCGCACCGTCGCGAAGTACATCAATACTGATGTACTTCTCGTCAGACTCTTCATGGGGGACCATCACCTCAGCCACACATCGGTCATGCCCGAGTGCAAAAAGTTCTTCAGAAGCTTTTGCAACGTCTTTAGCAGGCACATTCAGGCGAATAAGCCCTTGTTTACCTCGTTTCTTGATGCCTACATCAATTTTTACTATAAAATTTGCTTTTGAATCAAGTGTTTTTACTGCTTCAGACATGTTTTCGGGGGTGAGACTCACACCAGTGTATGAATCACCAAGAAAAAGCTTCTTTGCTGCGTACTCCGTTATTGCTACTCGTGCCATAAATAACCTTTATTACCCCGTGTATCCTATTAAATAGAACCAAATGTCCCACACCACTGTGTGTTTGATCTCTCTATAATACCAGACTAGCACAGAAAAGGTTATGGGTATAGCGTCTGTGCTATGTCGACATAATACACATTTCAACTGATGAGAATCGAAACTTACAGTTTCAGTACCCGTTTGTGGATATTTCTTGTCTCCGCACATCCGCACATATTGGGGTCAAGTTTCTAATTCGCTACGCTCATAAGAACTTCCTCCCCGGACTCGACCGTTTTGGCATTAGGAATAGCCAAAACATGTCTCTGTCTCACAAACGAGCCGTAAGTGACGTAAGTCACTTACTAGAATAGGAAAACACCAGCCTTAAGGCTGGTGTTTTCCTATTCTTCTCGTCTGTGCGGCTTGGGGTAATCGAAACCCCGACTGATCCTTGGCAAGGACCCGTTATACCACTTAACCAAAGCCGCGTATAACTACTTCAACTCTTTTGTCGCAAGCTCTATCCATCGAGTTAGCTTACATTTCAAAACAGTGTTCCCGATTATAATACTTCCAGTGCCATGATGCAATGATGGGGGAGTGGTTTTCGTTTTTAAGAACTGCACTTTACCAAAACATCCCACTGAGAGCTTTATTCTTCGCGCCCAGTGCTTCATTTCCTTGGTTTCGCTCATTCCTTTGTACAGGGTAATGACGAAGCTTATATCGTCTTGTGTGACACCAAGGTACTCCTGCATAAACTGAATGAAGATACGGTGCTGTTCTGTATTTACACTGCTCATTCGTATACGCGAGGTGTCTTTTTGATCGCCATCAGCCATATAAAGCATAAGTCCTGCGATAAAAAGGGGATTACTCTTGTAATGCTTGAATTCTGTTTCAGCAGAACGGAGTGCTTCTGCATACCGGGCCTTACGCTCTGCCTTACGAGCACTATTGACCAAACCAATACGCTTCACATTCTCGCGTGCTGCGCGTTCTGCATTATCCTTGGCCACGCGCTTAGAAAAAGCTTTCTTTGAGAGGTAATTACTAACCGTGCCTTTAGAAATACCACATATTTTGGATATCTCCGCATATGTGAAGCCCCGCTTACGGAATTCCAGTACTTGCTTATATGTTTCCTCATTTCGTATCATAGAGTCTGTATAGTATATATTATAAGGAGGGTTCAGAATAAGAGTTATCTACAGAGAAAACATCAGTGATGTATCACTGATGTTTTCTCTGATGCTCACCTACTTACGAATCACCCCCTATCTCTTCACCGACAATGGCAATCCAGCCGTTTGGACCGACCACCGCAGAGTGTTTAGTTCGCGGTGGTATGTCATACCTATCACCTGCTTTGAGGGTGATAGATTCGCCCTCAACATTTATCTCAATAGAGCCGTCGGTAAGCCACAATGTGGTTTTTCCCTGATATTCATGTTCCTCGTAGACAGTTCCTGGTTTATCTTGCCACTCGTATACTGAAGCAAAACCTTCTGATTCTAGCTGTTTGATGTATCGTTCTGAGAGTTCCATAGCAATCTAAGTATACCGTATTAAAGGGATTGATTTTTATCATGTATCAACGTATAGTACTCTCCATAGTTTCACTATCCATAATTATATATATTGTGTAACTATACATACATGCACCTATAGTGAAATGGATATCATAACTGACTTCGGATCAGTCGTTGGGGGTTCGAGTCCCTCTGGGTGCACATATACAATGACCGCCTTCGGGCGGTTTTTGTATATCCAATATTGAACAAGTGTATTGCTGATATAACAAAATAAGAATATATACTGTTTATTTGGTACAATACTCATAATATGATTACTCGACAGAACATACCACTAGAGGTACGGAAAGTGGCTAACACCCTAGAAACGGGCGGTTTTCAGGCGTATTTAGTGGGTGGGTGTGTGCGGGATTTGCTTATTGGTAAAACTCCCAAAGACTGGGACCTTACTACCGATGCACACCCAGAACAGATTCAAGCTCTTTTCGGTGAAGATGAAACATTTTGTAATAACGACTTTGGTACTGTTGGAGTGAAGAACGAGGATACGGAAAACGAAACTCTGAAAGTAATCGAAGTAACACCATTCCGTTCTGAAGGAACATACTCTGATGCGCGACGGCCAGACAAAGTAGAGTTTGGGGTATCGCTTGAAGAAGATTTGAAGCGACGTGACTTTACCGTTAATGCTATTGCGTACCGCATTCATGACGAAAGTATTGTTGATTTGTTCGATGGGGCAGGGGATATACAGAAAAAACGACTTAAAACAGTAGGGAATCCGGATGAACGCTTCACTGAAGACGCGCTACGAATGATGCGCGTCGTACGCCTTGCTGCACAGTTACATTTCGCCATTGAGGCAGACACTATGGCCTCAATCACCCGGAATCACCAGCAACTAAGCCGTATTGCTATCGAACGTATTGCTGATGAGTTCCTTAAAATCATAAATACTGACACCCCTATGCAAGGTATTGTATTCCTTGAGCGATTAGGGATGATTGAATACATTCTCCCTGAGATAAAGGACTCAATTGGATGTGAGCAAGGAGGTATTCATGCATATGACGTATACGAGCATCTTCTACGAACACTTCAAGGTGCTGCAGATAAAGGCTTTTCTACTGAAGTACGTATGGCGGCATTGCTACACGACATAGGGAAGCCAGCAACACGCACCGTTGGTGGTAAAAACAAAGAGTATTCTTTCTTTGGTCATGAAGTCGTTGGGTCTCGAATGGCTCGTAAAATACTTAAAAGGCTACGTTTACCTCGTGATTTCAGCGAAAATGTGGTGAATTTAGTACGCTGGCACATGTTTTTCTCAGACCCTGATGAAATCACCTTAGCCGCAGTACGTCGCACTATTGTACGTATTGGAGAAGATCATATCGATGACCTGCTAAACCTTCGTATATGTGACCGTATTGGAACCGGGCGCCCTAAAGAACAGCCATTCAGGTTCCGAAAGTATAAGGCGATGGTGGACGAAGCTTTAAGGGACCCTATTTCTGTAAAGATGCTCAAGGTCAATGGGGATAAAATTATGGATATCACTGGGGAAAAGCCAGGGAGAAAGCTCGGATATGTCCTGAACAGCCTTATGGAAGAAGTACTTGAAGATCCAACAAAGAATGATGAGAAGTACCTAGAAACAAGGGTTTTAGAGCTTTATAAGCTCGAAGAAAGTGAGTTGGAGAAGATGGCAAAGTTGGGGAGAGAGAAACAGGCTGAAGAAGAAGCTAGTGCTCTAAAAGCGATAGCCCGACAGCATAAAGTCGGATAGAAAATGGTGATATATTGGGTTAAGGTCATTAAAGTACACAAAAAGCGCCTAGATAGGCGCTTTTTGTCTGTTAACGGGGATAACTCACAAATCAGATTTTTGTGTAAATCCTGAGTGCAGTACGAAGATAATGGCTTAAATAGTGAATAGTAGACATACAGAGTTACTTCGCAGAGCACCAGTGTATATACTCCCTTGGAGGTCGTATATACTGGGTGTCTGCATAAAGAAAATAATAAAACCACCTTTCGGTGGTTATTATTTTCCTAAAATAAAGGCCTTAGGGAATCGGAAGCTAATGCTGTGGAATTGGACATTTGCTACCGGTTGCCTAAGGCCTTATCTTATCGTCTGGTCTACTTTCTTCTGCTTCTACTTTTGTTTCTTTTCTTCTACTTCTTTTCGAGCCTATTGAAACATTAGTTTCAGGTGGTTGTCTTTTTGTTCTGTTCTACTTTTTTGGAGACTTCCTTTTAGGTGGCTCTTTATTTGCAAGCTCGTACTTTAGTTAGTGAGTACTTCTCTTTGAGTGAGCTGCTATGAGGATCTAATCGGTTGATTATTTCCTCATGGCAACTCAATCGCTGAGTGCTTGCTAAAGGGGTGGGATGTTTTGAACTTTAGAGTTGGAGGTATTAACTCGTTTTATTGTGGAATGTGCTCTTTAAGGGTTCCCTCCGAAGTTCTAACTGGAATTTCTTCTGGTTAGAACTTCGGTGGTAACTGCTCGCCCTCTCTGGGCCTACATGTATAATATGTCCTTTATAGAATAGTGTAAAGGACAAGCTTGTGTATAACTTACCTGATTGCAAAACACGTGTCCTTTATAAAGGACACGTGTTTTGCAATAGTACTTTAGTGGCTCTGTTAAGCGGTTATTTAAGTATAGTTTGAGTGGTAGTTGACGTATTTATGTTTCGTGGTGTTGTAATAATACCAATTGCAATGTTTACAGGGTAATATCGATAGATATTGGGCAGTGATCGGACCCCATAATTTCTGGATGAGTCTTCGCATTTTTTACAAGTTCGGTAAGCACCTCTGATACCATCACGTAGTCAATTCTCCAACCTACATTCCTTTCTCTTGATCCACCCCAGTGACTCCACCACGTATAATGACCTTCATCTTTGTGGAACATACGGAGCGTGTCGACAAAGCCACTTTTCAACATTGCATCAATACCGGCGCGTTCTTCATCGGTAAAACCCTTCTTCCCTTTATTTGCTTTGGGTCGCGCTAAATCAAGTTCTGTATGTGCCACATTGAAATCACCACAAAAAATCACTGGTTTCTCAATTTCCAAGAGTTTCATATATTCCAAATAGGCAGGATCCCACTGTTGACGCATAGGTATCCTAGATAGGTCTTCTTTTGAATTTGGAGTATAAACAGTTGATACAAAGCACTCTTCAAACTCAAGGGTCAAAACACGCCCTTCTTTAGCCGTATTTCCATAACTGTCCTCCAGTTTATACTTCTTAATTATGTCCGAAGGTAAGCCATACAGGACTGAAACTGGCTCTATTTTGGTAAAAATCGCCGTACTTGAGTACCCTTTACGCTCAGCAGAGTGCCAATATTGCTCATATTCTGGCAATAATTCTGCAAATATGTCCTCAACCTGATCTGGTTGTGCCTTTGTTTCCTGTATACAGAGCAAATCGGGGGCATGTTTCGCAATAAATGGCTCGAGTTGACCCTTCTTTTGTACCGCTCTGATGCCATTAACGTTCCATGAGTATATTTTCATGCTCTTAGTATACCTAATTGATTCTAATTATGTAAATTACCATTTTCAGAATATATCCCTATATTACTGGCTTGAAATAAATAGATGTACTTGTATTTTTATGTATATATGCTATAGTATGTGCAACCTTCGCAGGTTAACAACGTATATTGTTGTATCTATCTAATGCAAAATATACCCATTTAAAAACTTGCATCACATTATGTTAAGCAAAGTAAAAAAAGCAAATGCAATTAAGGGTGTAAAACGTCACGATACTGACACTGGTTCTCCAGAAGCTCAGGTGGCACTGCTTACTCGTCAGATTGACGAGCTGGCAACACACCTTAAAAAGCATAAGAAAGATTTTCACTCTCGACGTGGACTACTACAGATGGTTGCGGATCGTCGCAAGCACCTGAAGTACCTCCAAGGAAAGGATGAAAAAGCGTATCAGGGACTTTTGAAAAAAATGAACCTGAAGCGTTAAATTGCTTACGAATACTACCTTGCGGCCTTGGCTACAGGGTAGTATTTTATAAAGAGTGATATACTGCGAAGACGTATTACATATACTTATATATGTATATACAATTTTTATACATATACTGATCTGCTCAGTACCAGACTAACTTTAAATATATATGGGAGTAATCCGACACCCGGACCAACGGGTCGCAATTATTATTGATACACAAAACTTGTATCATAGTGCAAAAAATTTATACAAAGCAAAAGTAAACTTCGCCAATGTGGTAAAAGTTGCTTTAGGAGACCGAAAACTTATTCGAGCCATGTCATACGTAGTAAATACTGAAAGCGGGGAAGAACAACCCTTCTTCGAGGCACTTGAAAAAGTAGGTATTGAAATCAAAACCAAAGACTTACAAATATTCTATGGGGGAGCGAAGAAAGCTGACTGGGATGTGGGGATGGTTGTTGATGCTATTAAACTTTCAAACAAAGTGGATGCAATTGTGTTTGCCACAGGCGATGGTGACTTCATACCTGGGGTTGAATATATAAAGAATCAGGGATGTCAGGTAGAAGGAGTCACCTTTGGACGATCCGCATCTTCAGCATTCCGCGAAGCAGTTGATGACTTCATTGACCTTGATGATGACCCTGCAAATTTCTTACTTAATTATCGTGCTCCACGAAATAAGGGAGGGGGGAAGAAGACGATGAAAAAGGCACCTACGGCAGCACCTAAAAAAACAACCAAAAAGAACACGAAGCGAAATCCAAAGCTTAAAAAACACATCCAACAAATCATCACCACCGGGACCGACACTGATGACATGAACTAGGTGACAAACATAAAAGACCGGTAGCTTCGCTACCGGTCTTTTATGTTGGCAATTGCAAAATCCCTTGTTAAGCTACGGGAGTTACTCGGAGGTCTTCTAGTAGGCAGGTTACACATGCATTGGCATTGCAATCTGAAACTTGGGGGCCTCATAAACACAATTTTATAATGCAAAAGAAAACTTTTGAGGTAGATATCGATGGGAAAACTCTTATAGCAGAATTTACTGACCTTGCCGATCAGGCAAATGGTTCGGTTATTCTGAGAATGGGAGAGACAACTATTTTAGTGACTGCTGTTATGTCATCTCGAGAAAGCAACATGCCGTACTTCCCATTATCAGTCGAATTTGAAGAAAAATTTTATGCTGCAGGGCAAATGCTTGGGAGTCGATTTATGCGCCGAGAAGGTAGACCCAGTGACGAGGCGGTGCTTTCGGCGCGAATTATTGACCGAACAATTCGTCCATTATTTGACAAAACTATGCGTAATGACATTCAGATTGTTGTTACCGTTCTTGCTCTTGGAGAAGAAGATCCCGACATACTCGCAGTTATTGGGTCATCAATTGCACTTTCTGTCTCAGATATCCCTTGGGCAGGTCCAGTTGGTGCTGTTCGTATTGGGCAACATAAAGAAACTGGTGAAATAATAATTAATCCAACCTATAAACAAAGAGAAAAAGGGGAACTCTCCCTTGAAATACTTACTTGTGGAAAAGATAGCAACATTAACATGATAGAGACTGCTGCCTTTGAAACAAATGAAGAGGATATACTCTCCATCTTTGAGACAAGTGTCAACATTCATAAAATTCTAGAACAATTTCAAAAAGAAATTGTTCTAGAATTAGGAAAGAAAAAATACGTATATACTCCACCTGAACTACCTACAGAAGTTACTACACTTTTTGAAACAGATTATAAAACTAAACTCACTGAAGTACTGTTCTCCAACCGAGCTGGAAAAGATCATATTCATGAATTAAAAGATAATTTCTTAAAGAAAGTTGAAGCAACTATTGATGAGATAAATAGTGCTCATGTTGATTCATTCTACGAAGAAAAAGTAGATGAAGAACTTCATCGAGGTGCTTTAGAAGAAAACAAAAGAGCAGATGGACGCGATATGGATACCGTGCGTGAATTATATGCACAAGCAGGAGGCGTATCGCCCGTGCTACACGGTTCAGGTATTTTCTATCGAGGAGGAACCCATATTTTCACCGCATTGACACTTGCAGGGCCTGAGTCTGCACAACTCATTGATACCATTGAATTGCAAGACATGAAAAAACGATATATCCATCACTACAACTTTCCTCCATTTTCTGTAGGTGAGTCCGGGCGCGTTGGAGGATTTAATCGTCGAATGATAGGCCATGGATCTCTTGCGGAAAAAGCACTCCTTCCAGTGATACCTTCACAAGAAGAATTTCCGTACACCATACGACTTGTTTCTGAAACCATGGCATCCAATGGGTCAAGTTCAATGGGTTCAGCATGTGCATCAACACTTGCACTTATGGACGGAGGAGTCCCTATTAAACGTCCTGTTGCAGGAATTGCATCTGGGCTCATGATGAAAGATGCAGAAAATTATGTGCTTATGACTGACATACAAGGCCCAGAAGATGAACATGGGGATATGGATTTTAAAGTAGCAGGAACAAGAGAAGGAGTCACTGCTATACAGATGGATGTTAAAGTAGACGGAATTCCTGTAAAAATTCTTGGGGAGGCTCTTCAAAAAGCAAAGCAGGCAAGGTTGCACATACTCGACACTATGGAAGCAGAGATTGCAGTGGCTCGTGAAAGTATTTCACCCCGCGCTCCTGAGATTGTAACGCTCACCATTCTTCCCGACCAGATTGGGCTAGTTATTGGAGGTGGAGGTAAAACCATCAATACACTCAAGGAAGATACCGGAGTGGAAGAAATCACAATAGAAGATGATGGGTCTGTCTTTATCACCGGGCGAAACGGTACTGCTCAACTCGCTGCAGACAAAATTCGACTTCTTACCAAAGTATACGAGGTAGGAGAAAAAATGAAAGCAACAATAACTAGAGTAGTAGACTTTGGAGCATTTGCGAAAATTGATGATCATAATGAAGGACTCATTCATATTTCTGAAATTGCGCCGTTTCGAATTGAAAAAATGGACGCCATTCTTACTGAAGGTGAAGAGGTAGATGTTGTTATTTCAAAAGTGGACAATGGAAAAATTGGGCTTTCTATCAAACAGATTGACCCAGAATTTGCAGAAAGAAAAGGACTGGAAAAACCAGAGTAAGCTCGAAGAATATACACAAAAGAAGGGGGCATAAAATACCTTTTTCTTTTGTATATAAAGTATCTTCTTCATACAATAAATCGTGCGATACTATAGGTATGAAAACAGGGGGCAGTCATTCTATTTCGCGTATCCGTACTTTTGACGGTGATGCTGCGCGTGCGCACGGTACAAAAGTTCCTGCTGTCCCAAAGGTACAGAAGAAAGAAGTAACAGCGCAGGACATTACAAATAATCTATTAAAAACTTCTGTTCCTAAGGCAGAGGACTTCCTTGATGACACAAGCCCTGCCGAAGTAATAACTCCTCCTAAAATAAAAGAAAAAACCAAAGAGAAAAAGAAAAAATCTACTCCAAAGAAATCGGCATCTAAACCTTCTAAACCTAAGGTGTCTACAAAAAAGAATTCCTTACGCACTGAGCTCAAAGAAGAAATAACTTCAGTACATAGTACATCCACCAAAGTTTCTTCACTTGGTGAAAAAGCAGTGTACGATATTTCCAATAATGATTTGGATGGAGGAACACTCATCACAAACAAACGCCGAAAAAAGCACCGGCTTATCCCTTCCATGTTTGCTGCGATGCATTCTTGGTTTGGCACAAAGAAAAAAGAACTCACCACTCCCAAGAAACCAGAACATACCATCAATAAAGCTGAGTCACGAATCGCCACCATTACCGCAGCCGCAAGAGAAAGTAAGCACGCGCCCCAAAGTGACCATGGGGTAGTAATTAAGCGTCTTACAAAAACAAAAAGAAAGATGCAGAGCCCAGAAGTACTTATTAAGAAAAAGGAAGCAATTGAAGCACCTCAGTGGGCAAGTATTGATAATGAAGATACTAGTGTCAACACATCTTCCAACGCACCTGAAATACTTACACAAGAAGTTCCACCAGATGTGCCCGTTCAAATTCACCACGAGCTACCCATTCTAAAAAAAGTTGTCGAAGAAAAAGAAATAAAGAAATCGGCATCTAAACCTAAGGTGTCTACTGAAGCACCTCAGTGGGCAAGTATTGATAATGAAGATACTAGTGTCAACACATCTTCCAACGCACCTGAAATACTTACACAAGAAGTTCCACCAGATGTGCCCGTTCAAATTCACCACGAGCTACCCATTCTAAAAAAAGTTGTCGAAGAAAAAGAAATTTTGATCAAAGAACAAAAACAAATACCGCCAATTGAGCAGGCACCATCTCCTGAAGAGAGTCCGAAAGTAGAAGTGTCAAAACCAAAACCCAAGAAGAGGAAAACTGAAAAAGTTTCACATAAAAAGAGACCGTACAAAGCAACCCCTGTCACTACTTCTGGCATACCAGTATATGTCTTCGTGATAGTCATACTTGGAGCCTCTTTATTAGGAATCGGAGGAACAGTGTACTTGTTCGGAAGTGCCACCACATCGGAGGTAGCTACTATTGTTCGCATCCCCACATTATTTAGTGCAGATATACAAACACCAATAGAGTTACGTGGGCAGACTGACATCATATCCACACTTACCGACACGTCCTTTACCACTCGTGAAACAATGTTGATCTACCCGACAGTCGCTGACAATTCCGGCATTGTGCAGCCTGCAGATACTCAAACAATATTTAGAGCGTTGAACTTTAAAGCGCCTGGGTCATTCACGCGTGGCGTAACCGACATTAGCTTCGGAAGCTATAACGGAACTGACCCATTCATCCTTATGAAAGTGACTAACTTCGATACTGCCTTTGGAGGACTGCTTTCTTGGGAGCCCGATATGAGTGCAGACCTATCACCTCTGTTTGGGCCCGTAGTAACAAAGTCCTACGACCCGTATGCACGGACAGCCACACAGCATCGTTCAGCTTTCTTCCGTGACACGGTGGTAGCAAATAAGAGTGTTCGAGTATTAGTAAATGAAAATGATACTGAAAAACTCATGTACGCATTTATAAATCCAAACCTTATACTCATCACGACCAACTCTGCAGCATTCAATGCCATCCTTCCCTTGATTAACAAATAACCATCTTGGTACGGTATACTGTTTCTATGACTGACATAACACTCTACAAAGATGCTCTTGAGAAAGAACTCGCCCAACTTGTTACTGACCTACAGGGATTAGGCATCCATAATCCAAACGTTCCTTCTGATTGGATTGCAACTCCAGGGGAAGTAACTGATGCAGAACCTGATGAGAATGTCGCCGCCGACCGAAGCGAAGACTGGCAAGAACGACGAGGCACCGTCGCCACACTCGAGGCACGATATAACAACATCAACAGGGCGCTTCTAAAAATAGAAAACAATACCTATGGTATGTGTGAAATTTGCGGAGACCCCATCGAAGAAGATCGTCTAGAAGCAAACCCTGCAGCACGCACAAATAAAGCGCATATTAATGACGAGGCATCCCTGCCAAAATAAATCTATATGGCAGTTGCAACAACACATACAGCACAAGGGACAGTTACCGGGGGAATACCAATTACTATTGAAGCAGATCTTTCACGAGGTTTGCATTCTTTTTCTATTGTCGGCCTAGCGGGAAAAGCTATCGAGGAATCTAAAGACCGTTTAAGTGCTGCCATTAAAAATTCTGGATTTGATTCACCTAAGAGCAAGAACCACAAAATAATTGTTTCTCTTGCTCCTGCAGACATAAAAAAAGAAGGACCACTTTTCGATCTTCCCATTGCCGTTGCGTATCTCATCGCAAACGAAGACGTGTTACCTGACACTTTTAAAAGAATGTATGTTGGTGAGTTATCACTTAACGGAGAGCTCCGACCAGTGAAAGGTGTGCTTCCTATTGTGCAAACCGCAAAAGAAAATGGCTTCCTAGAAATCATTGTCCCAAAAGAAAATGCAGAGGAAGCAGCCTTGGTGGAAGGTATTACTATTTTCCCTGCACGGACTCTGGAAGATGTTGTGCTCCATATCACAAATGACGGCGAGAAAAAGAAAGTGCTTAAAAAGCAACCAATCACCACCATTGAACAACGGTGGACCGATGGCTTAACGAGAATGGAGGACATCAAAGGACAAGAAAGTGCAAAACGAGGATTACTTATAGCAGCAGCCGGCAGACACAACGTCATCATGGTCGGTCCACCCGGGACAGGGAAGACTATGCTCGCCCGAGCATTCCAAGGAATTCTGCCACCACTCTCCCGCGAAGAAGCACTTGAAGTTACCGCAATACATTCCATCGCAGGGGAGTTTCGTGGAGAAGTGACATCACAACCACCATTTCGAGCACCACACCATACCGCCAGCCATACTTCATTAGTGGGTGGTGGCACACACCCAAAACCAGGAGAGGTGACTCTTGCGCACAAGGGAGTGTTGTTTGTCGATGAATTCCCAGAGTTTGAGCGTCGCAGTATTGATGCGTTACGTCAGCCACTAGAAGACCGAATCGTTTCTATCTCTCGAGTACAAGGAACTGCTTTATTTCCCGCGGACTTTATTCTTATCGCAGCAATGAATCCATACCGAGGAAGTGAGGACGGCACCACCGATTACGCCTCTTCTATGTTGCAAACATACAAAGGAAAGATTTCAGGCCCAATCCTCGACCGCATCGACCTTTGGCTTGAAGTACCACACGTCGACTACGACACACTGACTAATACAGATACAGACACAGAAGAGACTACGCACGCCCGAGAACAAATTATGAATGCACGAAAACTAATGCACACCCGCCTGCATTCCCACGGCGTCACCACCAACGCCGAAATGTCCGCCCGCGACCTCGGGGCAACCATCCCCCTATCAGACGAAGTCCAACAAATCCTCCGTACCAGTAGTGAAAAACTAAACCTCTCTCCAAGAAGCTACCACCGCGTCATTAAGGTATCCAGAACAATCGCTGACTTAGATAATTCAGAAAACATCGAACCTCAGCATGTGTATGAAGCATTGCAATATAGAGTGAAAATTTAAGTATTGACACGTGTAATTTATACGTATACTATATACGTATATGAAAACAGCAACATTCACAAGTACTATTTCGCCACAGTTACTCCACTGGATGAAAGAGTACGCAGACAAGACTAAACAAACGCGCCGTACCATTCTAGAAAATGCACTCACACAATATAAAGAAGAAGAAATCTGCAAACAAATGAGATCTGACTTCAAACGCGCCTCTGCAGATACAGAAACTCTAAATCTAACTGAATGGGGTATGGACGACTATAATGAACTAGTGAATTCATGAAAAAAATCTCACAAAAGGAAATCTACTGGGCAGATTTAAATCCGACTAAAGGATCTGAGCAGTCTGGAAAACGCCCAGTGGTGGTTATTTCGGGAAATACCATGAACGGGCATCTCCCAATTTGCATCGTGTGTCCACTATCGAGTAAGGTAAAAAACTTCTCAACTTGTACAACCATAGAGAAGTCAAAAACTAACAAACTAAAAGTCGATTCCGAAGTAATCACCTTTCAAATCCGAACCATTTCTCAAAACCGCCTCACCAAGAAAATCGGAAGGGTCACTGATGAGCAACTCCAAGACATTGTTTCCAAATTAGGGCACTTGTTTATTTATTAAGTTACTGATTAGTTATAGATGGCACCACTTCTATTAGTGCAGGGCGTGATTCCATAATATCTGCCTTTAGTTCATCTTCATCAGGTTTATTATTTTCAATAATTTCCTTAAATTTTATGACTCCTCCTGATTTAATACACATATCTATATATTTATCATAATTTTTAATCGTATCTTTCCTGACTGAAATCGCTAACGCATTATTTGCACAATCCCTTTCCATTTTATGGGGCATATACCAGAGGAAGAAAATTAAAGACAGTACAGACATCAATCCAGTAAAAAAATAATTATTGTTTTATATTTCATACACTTTATTATATTAAGTTAGAAACACTTAAAGCTTAAAATTGAGGACATGTTGAAGGAGGCGATTAAT
>CAZQWL010000005.1:0-3525 GCA_964597225.1 uncultured Candidatus Saccharibacteria bacterium
AAAACCACCACCTAACTCAGATGGTGGTTTTTATATTGCATCCCTACCCAACTTCCACCAAACTCAAACTCTTCTTCCCCCTTTTAAGGAGCAACAACTCACCAAACACCTCTTTTTTAATCTCTGTATCTACAGATTCAATTTTATTCCCATTAATAGAAACTGCACCACTCTCTATAAATGTACGTGCCTCACGTTTACTTGTTGCTAAGCTAGAACTTACCAACACATCAACCAGAACAGTAGCCTCTGAGACAGATACTAATGGTGCATTTTCTTTTAAGATTGAAACCTCTTCACCAGAAAGTTCACCCAGAGGAATTCCCCCAAACAACGCTTGCGACACCCGCACTAATGCATCAGATACTTCCTTTGTATGCACAAATGAAGTTACTTCATACGCCAATTTCTTTTGGGCAGAGCGAGCACCAGGATTTTCTGCAAAGTCTTTTTCAACAACAGCAATTTCTTCGAGTGTTAAAAATGTAAATATCTTAAGGTAATCAATAACATTCTCATCGGTTGTATTGAGCCAAAATTGATAAAATGTGTAGGGAGAAGTTTTCTCTGCATCAAGCCATATTGCATTGCCTTCACTCTTACCAAATTTTTTTCCTGTTGCTTTATCGGTGATTAATGGCAGTGTAAGTGCATATACTTTATCTCCAGTATTTTTTCGTATATAGTCTACCCCTGCAATAATGTTACTCCACTGGTCTGAGCCACCAATCTGTAGGTCACATCCCATTTCTTTATGGAGATGATAGTAGTCATATCCTTGTAGTAATGAATACGAAAATTCTGTATATGAAATGGAATTATCGTCCGTTAGACGGTTTGCGACAATATCTTTTTTTATCATCGAATTAACGGTGAAGTGCTTCCCAACATCGCGAAGGTATTCAATCATCGATATCTTAGATAGCCAGTCGTAATTATTTACAAACATAACTCCCTCTGCTACAAACTTCCGTACACCTGCTTCCATATTTTCTGCCTGCTGCGCAACAAGTTCAATATCTACAAAAGGTCGCTCCTCACTCTTTCCCCCTGGATCACCAATAAGCGCAGTCCCTCCACCCATTAAAAGAATTACCTTGTGCCCTGCTAACATAAGTCTATTAAGAAGCATGTATGGAACAAGATTTCCCACATGGATTGAATCGGCAGTTGGGTCGATACCTAGATACACTGTCCGTTTTTCCCCATCAAGTATCTCCTCAAGTGAGTCTGATGAAAACTGATAAATAAAACCTCGTGCTTGTAATTCTTCTGATAATTTCATCCTTAAACTTTACCACACAGTATATATAAAAAAATGTAGACAAATGGTGTTAGAATTGCTTATATAAAAACCTTCTATTTTATGGGAAAGAAAAAAACTTGGATACAACATCATGCGAAAGAGATTATTATCGATATAAGTATCGGTCTTTTTGTGTTAGGACTTATAATCTCAGGAATTCTTTTTTTATGGATTTCTACTCTTGAGATACCTGACTTATCTTCTTTTGAACAACGGCGTATCCAGCAATCAACCAAAATCTTTGACCGTACAGGTGAAATACTTCTCTATGACCTCCATCAAGATGTAAAGAGGACTATTGTTCCGTTTGAGGACATTTCATCTCATATTAAAAACGCCTCGGTAGCTATCGAAGATGATACGTTCTATTCTCACATAGGTGTTCGTCCATTAGCAATCTTGCGTTCAGCTATAAACAACGTCCAGACGGGCAAGGGAGCATTGGGTGGTGCAGGGGGTTCTACTATTACTCAACAAGTAATCAAGAACTCCATTCTTAAAAAAGAGAAGAAGCTCACACGAAAAATAAAGGAGGCAATCTTAGCTATTAAACTAGAGAAATTACTTACTAAAGACCAAATCCTTAATCATTACCTCAACGAGTCTCCGTATGGAGGGACTATTTACGGTGTTGAAGAAGCATCTCAAGCATTCTTTGGTAAACCTGCAAGTGAAGTAAACCTTCCAGAAGCTGCATACCTTGCGGCACTGCCACAACTCCCTACCTATTACTCTCCGTACGGAAACCACACCGACGAGCTTGATAAACGACAACTTCTTGTACTTGAACGAATGTTAATAAATGAGTTTATTACTCAAGAAGAATACAATGAGGCAAAAAATACACCTGTAGAATTCCAACCACAGGCAGTGACTGGTATCCGTGCACCACACTTTGTGATGTATATCCGTGAACAGCTTGTAGAAAAATATGGAGAAGAGGCACTTTCGGAAAAAGGATTCCGCGTTATCACCTCTCTTGACTGGGGTCTTCAGCAAGAAGCAGAACGAATTGTAGCAGAAAAAGCTGCCTACAATACCGATAAATTTAACGCAAGTAACGCAGGGCTCATCGCCACTGACCCCCAAACAGGAGACATCCTTGTGATGGTTGGATCGCGTGATTACTTCGATGAAGAAATAGACGGAAATTTCAATATTACCCTTGCCCCACGTCAGCCTGGATCATCTATTAAACCAATGGTGTATGCGTCTGCATTTAGCAATGGGTATACTCCAGATACAATTGTGTATGATGTAAAAACACAATTCAGTACTGCGTGTGCAGTTAGTGACACCACCTCTGTAGAGCCTTGCTATTCACCAAATAATTACAATAATAAATTTAAAGGTCCAATCACTTTACGTAATGCACTACCTCAGTCATTAAATATTCCAGCGGTAAAAGTTCTCTATCTTACGGGGCTTAAAAATGCAATAAAACTTACCCGTGATTTAGGTATCACAACACTCAACGACCCTGAGCGTCTTGGTCTAACACTTGTACTCGGAGGGGGTGAGGTCAAACTTCTTGAACATACTGGAGCATTTGGAGTATTTGCAAACGAAGGGATAAAGGTAGATAGACGTGCGATCCTCCGAGTAGAAGACAGTTTTGGTAACATTATTGATGAAACATCAGTGCAATCCCATAGGGTTCTAAGCCGAGATGTTGCACTACAAATTTCTGATATTCTTTCTGATAATAATGCTCGTGCTCCACTTTGGGGGTACAACTCCTTAGTCCACTTCCCTAACCGTGATGTTGCCGTAAAGTCTGGTAGCACCAACAACTTACGTGACGCATGGATTATGGGATTTACTCCAAATCTTGCAGTGGGTGTATGGGTAGGAAACAATGACAACGCTCCTATGGGTGGAGGTTTGTCGGGTCTTATTGCCACACCGATGTGGCGTGCATTTATGGATATAGCCCTTGAAGAAATTGAGGTACAGAGTTTTGCGCAAGCTCCTGCAGTAGAAACTAATATAAAACCAATTCTTCGAGGACAAACCTTAGACACTACCGCTCTTATACAAAGTATCCAGTCGGGGAGCACTACACTTGGTCTTGCAAGTATTGCTTCAAATATGCACTCAATCCTTCATTTTGTATCTAAAAGAAATCCTCGGGGTCCATATCCAACAAACCCAAATATTGATAGCCAGTATGCTGCTTGGGAATATGGAGTAAATGCTTGGAAAAACGCAACATATGG
>CAZQWL010000005.1:3625-9877 GCA_964597225.1 uncultured Candidatus Saccharibacteria bacterium
TCTTCTTTGTGTAACAAAATCTCTGTCTTAAGAGGGCCTGAAATTCGCAACGTAAGCGTTTTATTATGTACGGAGTATGAGATACGCTCTTTTGGTATCTCAATGCCTATAAGGTCACTTACAACTTCAATGAAGGCGGTTGTTGTTACACCCTGAGGTGCTCGTAAGATACGTTTGTATTTATCAAACAAATCACCAACCTTTGTAATATCTCCTCCTCTTTGTTTTTTCATAATAATTATCAAGCAAACCTCAACCTCTCTTTGTCATAATAAGTAGAAATATTTAAATATATCGAAGTGGTGTTAAAAACGCAACGAGTCGTACGTTGAAATAATTTAATAGTATCCACTTCTTTATAACCCTGTTTTTAATTTTAATTCGAGGTAGTAAGCTGTTTTGAGATGAGTCGCACATTTAGTGCGGTGAGTTTCAAAACAACGAAGCTAATGAAGAAATAATTTAAAAACAGGGTTATAAAGCTATTTATTCATTGGCATAACTAAATATCGGAGAGTGGTATCACTAACTCCTTTAATCACCAATGGTCGCCCTAATCCTGCAAAGTGCATCACAATACTATCATCTGCAATATGGTTAAGTGGTTCAGAAACATATCGTTGATTAAAACTCAATGTTAAGTCCTCACCCTCAGTTTGTGCGGGCACAGACTCTGTTGTAGTACCCACTTCTCCACTATTAGCAGATACGGTGACTGATTTTTCGGTAACATGAAGTGTTACCTGCATAAATTTATTCAGAAAGATATTTGTTTTTTTAAAAGCATGTGCAAGATCATTTTTTAAAAGTGTTGAATGAGTACTATACTCTTTGGGGATAATTTGTTCGTAGTCAGGAAATGATCCTGAGGTAAGACGGGATGTGATATACACTCCATCGGGAAATGATAAAGCACATTGATTTTCATTTACTTTAAACTCAGGATCACCTTCTCTAATGTCACATACTCGTGCAAGTTCAAGTGCATTCTTTTGTGGAATAAGAATTGAATCTTCAAGAACAAGCCCTTTCTGAAGAACTGTCTTTTCCATAAGTCGGAAAGAGTCTGTGCAAACAAAGGTAAGGGAATGTTCCTTTTTTTGTAAAATATAAACACTTCCTAATTCTGGTTTTATTGATGATTGGCTCGCTGCAAATGAAGCGGTTTTAATCCCGAGTGCAAACAGTGTTTTATTAATCACCTGCCCCTTCTCTTTAATTTTAGGGATTACAGGAAATTCTTCATGTGGAATTGATTTGATATTTGTCTCAGATCCAGACCCTTCCACCACAAGAACTCCTTCCTCAGCACGAAGGGTTACATCTTTCTGTGACATATATTGAATAGTCTGAGTTAATGTTGAAGCAGGCACAGCAATAATTCCTTCCTCAGTAATATTTACTTCAACGGCCGATTCAATACCAATTTCTAAATTAGTAGATCGTAATATAAGTGTTTTCCCTTTTGCTTCTAAAAGAACACATTGAAGTACCGGAAGTGATACGTGTTTAGTACTTACTTTTCCAACGAGTTCAAGTCGGTCAAGTAACTGTTCTTTAGAAATTGTTACATGCATAATTATTTTTTATTTTTCTTTATTTTACTCCTTTTATTAGGGGTGTGAATATGTGGAAATCTGAAATATGTGGCCTGCTGTATATCCTATACTGGGTGATATTTTTTTATATCCTGTGTGTAATGTATGTTCCTTTGGTGTATATATCTGGGGAGAAGTGGCAACCTTGTTTTATCTGTGGATTACTTAAAGTGTTGTACACAGAAAGATATATTTTTTACACAAGGTCTTCCTATTTTACACACAACTACTCAACATATCTACTGTGGGTAATTGTGTATATATACACAAGCTGTGCACAGTAGCGATAAAGGAAGAAAAAATGCCCTAAGGGCATTTTTTCTTCCTTTAGTTATTACTTCAAGAGTAGTCGAACCTGTGTTATCTCCTCCTCAAGGTCTTGGTCGTCTAAAAGTTCACGTTTTATCTTTTCACAAGAATGAATCACGGTGGTATGGTCACGCCCACCCATCTTTTGCCCAATTGCAGGATATGAGATTTGGAAATCTTCTCGTAAGATATACATAATAAGTTGTCGAGGCTTCACAATTTCCTTTCGTCGAGTTTTTTCATAGATAGATGATGGATCAACATCAAAATATCGTGCAACCTTATCTACCACATCTGACACTGCAAGGGTTTTTCGTGGCCGGGTGCTGTTTTTAATAATTTGTTTTACTTCATCAAGAGAAAGTGAGCGTCCTACAAGTTGTGTTTGGCACATGATGGTGTTTAATGCACCCTCAAGTTCACGGATGTTCCCTTCAATTGTTTTTGCAAGGTGGTCTACTACATCTTCTTCAAGTATAAGTCCATTTTGAGCTGTTTTTGCTCGCAAGATAGCTGCTCGTGATTCCATATCAGGTGCAGGGATGTCCACAATCATCCCTTGTGCAAACCGTGATTGCAGTCGCTCCTCCAGTCCTGAAAGGAGCGCTGGGTGAATATCACTTGAGAATACAATTTGTTTATTATGGTCATGTAATGCATTAAAAAGATGGAATAATTCCTCTTGCGTCTTCTCTTTATTTGCTAAAAACTGCACATCATCCATCACAAGTACATCGTATTGTCGGTACTTGTCTTTAAAACTATTTGCAGTACCCGATTGAAGACTGTTGAAGTAATCTACTGTAAACCGTTCGCTCGTTACATAAAAAACTTTTTTACCTTGGTTTTTAAGATGATTCCCCACTGCTTGTATAAGGTGTGTTTTACCATGCCCGGTCTTCCCGTAGATAAATAGTGGATTATATGCAATACCAGGTTTTTCACTAACTGTTTTTGCAGCAGTGTGAGCAAGTGCATTAAATGGTCCAACAACAAAATTATCAAATATGTACTTTGGATTAAGATTGTCGTTTTTGTTTATGTAGTATTCCTCAAGAGGGAGTGCTGCATTCACTGTTTGTTGTTTACTTGTTTCTTTCTTCTTATCATTTCTTTGCACTACCGCATATTCAATACTTCGTACGTGTGGAGTAAGTTCCCGAAGAGTTTTTAAAGTCATTGATTGAAATTTGTCCGAAAGCCAGTCTCGCACAAATACACTTGGTACCCCTAGGACGATGGTCCCATCTTCTAAAGAGACGATGTGGGTATCACGAAACCATGTTTTAAAGTTTGCAGGAGTAATAGAAAGTTCTATAGCGACCAATGCGTCATCCCATAACTTTTTTACATCAATTTGTTCTGTATGGACGATACTGTTTGTGGAAGGGTGAGATAATGAATTCATAATCGTAATTTCGAGCTTAGTGAATGCATTATACCTGTGTGAGCAAAACTGTAAACTCTTTTCAGATTTTACCAATCACTACCGCATACTATTTTTGCAACCCTCATGTGGTGTGTATAACATGTGGATAGTGAGAGAATAACTTTTATATAGTTTCTTGGTGTTATTGTAAATTATAAAGATGACCATCGGCAATATTTTTTTGAAATAAGTGTTACTTATACATCCTTATAGTATATTGTTGGGGTATATCATTTTTTAGTATAAATATAGGTCTACAGGTTGCAGATGTGCGGTAATAGTGTATAGTATCGGTCATTAAACAAATGATATATGCCAAAACGAACATATCAGCCAAGTCAAAAGAAGCGAATGACCACTCATGGTTTTTTAGTGCGAACAGCGTCTAAGGCTGGAGCACGAATCCTCCGAGCGCGACGCCGGAAAGGGAGAGCGCAACTAACAGTGAAGAAAAGTCAGTAGATAAAAAAGAACAAGCTTGCAGGCTCGTTCTTTTTTTCTTTCAACTTTCAACTTTTTCCTTTACACTATTAATATGTTGAAGAAAAAACAACGTCTGACCACAAAAGAATTTGATCATGTTTTTTCTAATGGAAAACGATATCATTCCCCCACCCTTCAGCTAATTCATTCTTCTTCTGATACTTTCCATGGGTCTGCAGTAGTGGGTAAAAAAGTTTTTAAAAAAGCAGTTGATAGAAATAGACTTCGCCGTCGTCTGTATGGGGCGTTGTATCGGTATCAAAAAGAACAACCTTTATCAGGAACTTTTATTTTTATTGCAAAACCAAAACTAAAAGAAGTAGAGAAAGAAGATTTTACTCAAGAAGTTGAATCCTTATTACAACAGGCACTTCGGTAAAGATAAGTATCTTTTAGATGCCTTTCACGATACAATAATTCGCATATTACTTATTCTTTAGTTACGACATTTTATGTGGAGTTACATTTGGCATACATTCTTCTTTGACCCTGTATATAACAGTCTGGTTTTTTTCATTGATATTCTCCCTGGGGGAGATGTGGGGCTTGCGATTGTGTGTACAGTAATTTTTATTAAGATTGTTATGTTGCCGTTGTCTATAAGGGTAACAAAGATGCAGGCAGGAATGCGAAAGATTGACCCAAAGATCAAGAAAATAAAGAAGGACATCACTGATAAGCAAGAACAAGCGCGAGCAATGATGGAGTTATATAAAGAAGAAAATATTAAACCATTTTCTAGTATTCTATTGATGTTCGTACAGTTCCCTATCATCATCTCCCTCTACCTAGCGGTATCCAATGGGGCAGGATTCCCATTCCCTGATATTAATATAGATCTACTATATGGGTTTGTATCACGACCAGAGGCACCATCAATGATGATGCTTGGCTTCTTTGATATTACTCTACGGAGTCTGCCTCTGGCGATTCTCGCAGGAGCAACACAGTTTTTACACATCCGCTTGTCTATGCCAAAAATGGAGCCAAAGAAAGAGGGTGAAGAGCCAAGTATGAAGGAAGACTTCACTCGAAGCATGCAGATGCAAATGCGGTACGTGATGCCAGTGATTATTGCAGTAGTAGCGTATACCCTCTCTGCAGCTATTGCTCTTTACTTTACCGTGAGTAATATAATGGCCATCGCTCAAGAGTTTGTTATAAAGCGACATCGACCAGAGACGGAGGAAGAGGAAGATAAAAAAGAATCATAAGGAAGTAAAGATAAAACACCCCTGTATATACAGGGGTGTTTTATGATGCTTATTGTGCTAAATCAAATGACCACAATGTCTGATCGAGTTTGTTTACAAAAGAAAGGGTGTCACCTGCGCTATTGATTTGAATTTCCTTTACATCAATCATCCGTCCTGAAAGCTCTTCCATGTCTGCGTAAAGTTGTGCAGATCCGTCAGTAATGGAAACGAGCCATAAGAAATCCTTAGAAGTCTCTATCCCTTTATACCAATTTTCTACAAACGTACCATCACTGGATTCAATAGGTGCTGCACACCATAGATGACTACTACTAAATGCATCGAAGACACATTTTTCTTTCAATGCGGTGATAGGTAGGGGCGATGTTGCTCCTGTAGGGGTGACTGCTACTGAGTTGTATAGGTCACCAGTTATGTATGTGGCAATAATGTAGTCATTGTTGTAAAAAGCGGAGAGTCCATAATGTGATGGTATTACTGGGGTGAGGATGTTGTTGCTTGTAGAGTATATAAACCCTTCTAGGTTGTGTGCAGGTTTTGTAGAGAGATAGGTCTTGGATAATCCATTTCCCCACCCAACATCAAGGTTGGTGTAGTTGAACGTGAATTGTTCCCCTTTGGTTTGTCGAGAGAGATTGTGTGTGTACCCTTTTGTAGCACCTCCTGATGATACAGAATAGAGAAGTTCCCCAGTATTCTCAAAAGCAATGTTTTTAGCGTTGGGTTCGAGCTGTATTCCGGTGAGTGTTTGATCTTTGGTTATTGTTCCTACAAAAACACTTGTGACATACCCCTCATACGAGGTGAGGGCAATGGTATTTTTGTTGGGAGAAAAAACTGCCTCTACTACCTTTGGTATAGTGGTACGTGAAAGTACTTCCTCTTGTCCAGTTTCGAGGTTTATTTCGTATATATGACCAGTCCCTCGCTCTACGTACCGGACTGTTTGTTCATCTAAAGTGGTGGTTGCAAAAGCATATCCTGCAACAGGTCTCGTGGTGAGCTGGCGAAGTTTCTCTGAGGACTGCGTATCTACCAGAGTATCAAGTGGTTGTGTGTTTAAAGGAGGTGTCACCGTCGTGCTTTGTTGTCCAAGGTCGAAGCCGAGATTGGTAAATACCTCCCCTTTTTCATTAGGTGTTCCAAATAGCATTAAGTACACCCATACTCCCAGTACAAGCAGGAGTATAACAATTCCGATGGTGATGATAAGTGG
>CAZQWL010000005.1:9977-17205 GCA_964597225.1 uncultured Candidatus Saccharibacteria bacterium
CCCATACTCCCAGTACAAGCAGGAGTATAACAATTCCGATGGTGATGATAAGTGGTTTGTTCATGGTTTATAATTAATTTACTTCACAAGTATTTGTTTCAGTCTTATAGACTAATCCTGGGTATTCTGGATGTGAGTGACACCAACCCCTTTTTTCTTGTGTGGTCATAATTTGATCATCATTATTCGTATAAGGCACAAGTATCGGACTTAGTTTTATACACTCGTTACTAGTTCTGTTTTTATCCCAATAAAATCCAGCACTGCTACACTCAAGCTCTGTGGGATATTCTGTTCCATCAATTTCATCTATCACAACAGGGCCTGGTGTTGTAGAGCATTTTTCGTCAACCCAAAACATATTTTTCAATGCACACTGCTCTTCTTCCAGTAGCAATAATACTGACGGAGTATAGTCACATCGTAATGTAGTAAAAATATTAAACCCGTCACTTTCTACTTCAGTACTAAAAACACCACCATTATTTTTACAAGAATCCGCCCATTGTGTTTTATTAATAGAACCATCTGTATCTAATGTCGAGTCTCCGGGGTTTATGTTGTATGGATTTTCAATACCCCCAGACCCAGTATTTATATAAGGAACTGGTGCTTCATTAAATAACTTTATTTCTAACAGTCTTGGGTTGATTGTTTGTAAGATAAGTACCGCTCCAACTACAATAAGTAGGCCAATTAGTGCGCCATAGATGTCTTTCTTGGCGTCTCCTTTGGTAGTCACTACATCAGTAAGCATATATTTTACCCCCGCAAAAATAATTTTAATCACTGCCAAGAATGCTCCAATACTAATAGCTGCGTAGTAGAGGGCTTTTACATACTCCCCAAAATGCTTTGGCCCTCCACCATCTCCAATATACGGAAGTCCTACCAGTGGTATAAATTCACCCTCAGCAGCAAATAACACACCCGGTAGTAACACAATGAGTGAAAAAATAGCAATATATGTAGGAAAATTTTTCATATTAAAAAGTCAGTGTTATGGATTTTTTAACTCCTTGCAACAACTGTTGGAGGTTGCGAATATGGAACTCGAGTGTAAAAGAGCCAGAAGCACCTTCCTTACGTAGGGTAATTTCCTGCGGGTCGGTACTTGGATTGTCGACTGTTTGAGTATTTAGTTTCCATTGTCGGTGAGGGTTTTGTGAGAGTAATGCACTACTAATGAAATATGGTTCAGCACGAACCTGCACCTCATCACCCACAAAAATAAAGTTTGACCCCATTGCCTGCTCAGACATTCCTCGTAAAGGATTAATCTCGTAGAAGTAGAGCTCTGGGTCTGCAATGGGTACATAGATAGATTCGCTGGTGAGAATCTTTCCAGAACCGTCTAGCACATCCACAGATACAAAAACATTTTTTTCGAAGCTGGAAGTGAAGGTAGTGAAATTTTTTCCATACTGAGACCCTCCTGATTGTACAGTGTCCCCTACTTTCCATACATAAGAATATGAAGTGGGAGACTTATTTTCACCAGTAAATGGGATAGCGGTTATTCGTACAAGGCTTCCACTTGAAGGAACCGCTCGGCCTTTATAAAAAACAGGAGTAAGGGTCTCAGCTTCAATAAGCATGTCAACACGCATAGGTTGTATCGTTGTTTCTGCCCTCAATGTCGACCCGTTTGGAAGGGTGGTGATTGCACGGATGGTGTCAGTGGTGCCAAGTATCCCTGCAGTGATTTGTATGGAACGTTCATTTCTCAGAGTTGTTTGTTCTATACCATTTATAAACCAAGAGACAGTTGCTCCTTGTGTATTTATACTGTAATCATTGAGAGTGACAGTTACTTGCTCATATGGCTCTGGGTATCGTGGTTTTGTCACTAAAGAAGATGCATTCACAGCAGAAAAACCCGGCAAGGATTGGGCGTCGGTCTGGGTTGGTGTATATACACCAACAAACACAAGGAAAACAATAATACATAATACACCGTATCGCATACCACTTAAGAATACCATGGGGTATGTGAGTCCTGTTCCTGCTATGTCCTTCTTTGTGAATAGACAACGTACATAATAAATACCACAGCCCACGGGAAAAAGAACACAATAGGTGCCCAGTATCCCCATAAACAGACCGCAAACACCAGTAATGTCTTTGGGTCTTTCCAGAGTTTTATTCGAGAAGTGGAAAACGCCACGATGGTATATATCATAAATCCTGTACCAAGAATAAAATTCATCATCCAGGATACCATCATGACACCAAGAGCGATGTCTTGTGTAAGCCAAGCAATCCAACCTTCTGTAGTTGCTGCAGCCATAGCAATAACAAATAAAAATGCAAAGAAAAGTTGGATAGGATAAAACCACACTAACGAAAATCCAATAAATAACCCTTTACGTAGTGCACGATTTCTACGTTTTTTTGCTTTACGCGTTTTGAGGACACTTTTTTTATTTCCAGGAGATGAATATCTGATACGTTGTTGTGGAGTGACGTCAGTATCTCTTGAAATTTTTTGTCGGGCTCTTCGTGAGCCACTGGCGGTTTTTCTCCTTTGTGATGGCGTATAGTCTTGATATTTCGCTTGCACACTCTCATGTATAGGCTGTGGCTTTCCCATACTTACATTTGTGAATTATTGAGTTCTTCTCGCGCTTTTTTAATTTGTAAGATTTGAGATGGGTCTGAGGTGATGATCTGGTCTTCAGTATATGAGGCAATAATACGGATAGCTACGTGTTTTAACCCCGCAAAGAATATCCCCTCTCCTACATTCGACTCTAAGAGCAAAAATTTTTCTTCATCCGTCAAATTGAAGGTATTTTGGATATTATCAATTGCGGTGGGTGACTGTTTCATCAGAAGCTGGAGTGATGAGTTTGTAATCATTGGCACTCCGTATGGAGAACGTAAGAAGTCGTCTACATCCTGGGTGATGGTAGAAAGTCCGAGGTAGTACTTACGTCCACGCTTTGCAAGCATGAAGAGGAACGATGCGGTATCTTCACTTTTCATCATCCACCATGCTTCATCAATAACCAACAAACGCTTAGCAAGTCTTCGACGGATAGCACCCCAGATATGGTGGGTGATGATGTACATCGCCACCGTCTTCAACTCATCTTCCATGTCTCGAAGTGAAAATACAACAAATTTTTGGTTGATATCGACATTAGTGGGTTTATTCATGAAGCCAGACCACGTACCCGAGGTGTATTTTTGTAGACGAGAGATAAGTGAGGCACTACCTTCCATACCCGCAAGTACCATCTCAAAGTCTGAAAGTAGTGGTGCTTCCAGGTTACTAAAGTCGGAGTTTCCCGTGATGTCTTTTAGTGCATATGTTTCGTTGATAGCCTGGTCTAAGATAGTTTCTTCCTCAGAAGATACTCCGCCAAGCATAAGGCGGAAGAGTCCAATGAGTTCAATGATATGTGAACGAAGTACGTCCTCTGGATTTTCATCTGCTTGAGGGTTAGGCAGATCAAAAGGATTAATATGGTGTGAAGAAGAAAGAGAAATATTGAAAAATCGTCCACCAGTTGCTTCGGCTAGGTATTCATACTCTCGTTCAGGGTCGATGACGATTACTTCAGTACCAAACATAAGTGACCGAAGTATCTCAAGCTTCACTGCGTACGATTTCCCTGCTCCAGAGGTAGCGAATGTCACTGAGTTGTAGTTGGTGAGTTGATATCGGTCAAAAAGTACCAGTGATGAGTTGTGGCGATTGATTCCATAGAGAATTCCAGTGTCAGAGGTAAGGTCAAAAGAAGTAAACGGGAAGAAGCTTGAAAGAGGTGAAGAGTTAAATTTACTATGTACCATCAGTTGGTCATCCATAAACGGCAAGACACTTTTAATACCCTGTTCTTGTTGGAAGAACGCTGGTTTGATATAGATAAGTCGAGAGTCGAGCATTCCTTTTATCTCATTTTCAGTTTTATTCAATATTGATTCATCATCACTATAGATGGTCATGTACATTCCCACATCAAATAGCTTTTCTTCTGCTTGCTGGAGTTTGTCACGGAGGTCTTCTAGGTTTCGGTATGCAGCTTCCAGCTGCGGGTCACGCACCATACCTTTTTCGGCACGTGTATTTATCTGGCTTTGTACCTCCGCTACTTTCTTTTGGAATTTTTTAAGGGTGTCGGCAGTATTGATAGGATGGATGAAGATAGAGACATCAAGCTCTTTTTCCATATTAAGAATAGGCTCAAGCCATCCATCATTAAGATACCGAGGGTATGAGATAGTAAAGAATGTTCGGGCGTAGGTACCACTGATATTAATGCTCCCTTTATTTACCTCTAAGCCAGAAGGTGCCACTACGTCTTCAAGCGTCATGAGTGCATTAGAAAAATCCTGCTCAGGCATCTGCCCGTCAGTTTGAGCGTTACTTTTTGGTTGTAGGAAGTCAAGGATACTCATAGAGTTTAGTTTGGTTGCGGTGCGGTGCTACTTATATCGTTTGGGTTGAAGATATGATAATACAATTCTACCAATGCTTCGTCTTCTAAGGCAATGGTTCGCACCCCGATACGATTGAGCCCTTGCTCTACAAGCGACGCACGTTGCTCGAGTTGGAGGCGGTGCTCTTCAAATTTTTCATCAGTATCTGCTTGGGTTTTTTTTTGACCAAATAACGCACTAATTCCACCGGTGGTATTGAGTACCCCAGGGGTATACGGCACCACAATAAAGAAGTTTTTGCTCATTACTTCTACCTCGGTGGTGAAGGTTTTTATAAAACCCATATATTCACGAAGCTGAATTTTCATAAGATCATTATCTTGTTGTGGCTCTCGCTCACGCAATTGCTCTAGGTATGGCTCGATGTCCAGCCGTCGTGATTGAATATAAAATTGTATTGAAAAATCAAGTGTGTTCAGAAATGTTTGAAACTGTCCAAGAATGGCACGTTGTTCGTCCAGTGACTTTAACGCGAAGTTGATAGATGAAGCCAGAAGAATGCTGCACATTCTCCCATCTTTCATCACCACCACATTTTGCTTGATGTCACGGATGGGTACAAAATTTTGTGTTGTTTTTTGTGTGGTTGCCATAATTATTCTTTCTTTTGAAGTGCATTTAACTCAAGTTTTCGTGCCAAACTCTGGATACCACCGGTGGTTTTTGTTGGAGGCATTAGGGTTGTTGGTACTTCCTCTGAAATATGGTTTTCAGAGCGATACACATTTATATCTTTCTTTTTCCAGTGGTAGACTCGATCTGACTTATAGAAGGTAAATACCGATTCAAGGAAGATGGAAAAAGGCCTATTGTTCACAGGATAGAATGCAAGAAGAAATGCAATACCCGCAGCAGGGATACCAATAAGTGCAAAAAAGAAAAGAGGCGTTGCAAGGTATGTTACCGCCGCTACACCAATACCTCCACAGAGATACACAAACTGCTTCCATGTAAATGGACCAAAGATTTTATCTTCGATTTCAATAAACTGAGGTACCTCAAATCGCATATGTTTATTATAGCTTGCAAAGTCTGTATGACTTAATTGGTTATGTACAGAATAAATATACTATAGGCATATTTATTAATTACACCTCCTCGTCTTCATAGCTTGGCATATCAGTAAGTGATGGTTTTTCTGCAAGCAGGTCATTTTGTGAAGCACTTCGTATTACCTCTTCAATATGTTCATTTTCCTGTGCTTCTTCAGGAAATTGTGCTCGATATGCCCCATACCCATGGATGCGATTCATATCTGCTTCCATAGTACGCATAGGTTGTACTTCTGTTGGAGACAGTTCTGGTTGGGTATTTTCTGTGTTTAATACTGACTCTATGGTGCTTGACGACTCAAGTGATTGTTGTAGTTCGGTCAATTCTTGTTCCTTGAAAGGCACCTCATTCTTTTCTCGTTCATACACTGGCTCTAGGAACTCAGATAATTCACTTATAATTTTTTGGGCGTCATCGGCACTTACCCCAACTTCTTTCTGAAGGAGAGTAGGAAGTTCTGAAGTTTTATAGAAACCGAGGATTGTATCACCAACCAGGTCAGTGAATAAATCAAAATTGGAAAAATTATATTTAGAGTGTAGCTCTATTAATTTTTTACCAAATATTGACGAATTATACAGATTCCAAAAATCTTCTGATAGTGATAAGGCTTTGTTTTTTCGTTCTTGTAAAGTAATCATATTATCTACCAAATGACTTACCTCCCGGCAGGTTAAACCACTGTGTTATTTCTGCAATTCTATTTAATTCAGCATCATCTGTATTATTAGGAAGCGAATCAGCATGCTCTATAAATATTTTTCTAATACTTTTTTGTGATGCTGGATCAAGTTCTGAAAATGCTTTAGATTTGACTGTCGCTTCAGGAAGTTGTTGTACAAATGATTTAATTTTAAATATTTCCTTTGGCATCTTTGCTATGTCTACAGCTTTTCTATGTGCTAGTTCTGTAGAAGTTACTCCGTGTGCCCCAGTACCTTTCGCTGCTTCTAATGTTGCTTTTTCATATGCTGCAATTAATTTATCTTTATGTGCTTGTATAAATTTAGTTTTTTCGATTTTATCTTTTGAAAGGTTAATGGCCTTTTTTGGATCAAGTAGGTTAGTAATTCCCATTGCTTGCAGTTCGTCATTTGAAGCTTTGGCGACTCCTTTAGCTTTTGCATTTCCAACACCTACTGTTACGAGTTTTGTTGTCATTTCTTGGCGAGCTTCTGCTATTTTTCCCGTATGAGTATCATTAATATCATCACTATCAGAAATTGCCTTCATTGCATCCTGTGTAAGAAGGTGCGCACTATTCGATTCAATAATAGCAGCTCGCCCCTCTTTACTTTTTGCTACCTCCACCATTTGAGAGTTAGTCATGTCAGCATAAGCTTGCTGAATACGCGCTTCATCTCCAGATGCTAACTCTGTCTTGAAGTGGTGAATAGCTCGTCGGCGTGCATGTGACTTTGCTTCTTCCTTATCAGCCTTACCACGTTCTTCACTTGATTGAGCACCACCCCACTTCTTTGTTTCACCACTTTTAACAAAATTACGCATTGCTCTTGAAGTCCTACCGCGAGGTTTTTCTTTTTTGTCACGTCCACTATCCATCCATTTACCAACTCCTTGTGACAAAGCACCGGTCCCAGCACTTGCTCCGTACCCAACACCCCACTTCGCACCTCCTTGAATTTTATTCTTCACCCCCTTCATCGTAGTCATAGCGGTACCTGCTCCGGCGATACTCATAGACTCACCTACCTTAGTGGCAGCG
>CAZQWL010000006.1:0-11948 GCA_964597225.1 uncultured Candidatus Saccharibacteria bacterium
ATATCCCTGAATCGGGTACGAAGTGTGAATTTTGCCCATACCGAGAAGCTTGTGGAAAGAAACTGCAAGCAATCCATAAACGGATAGGGAAGCAAGAAGTAAAAGATACTGTAGACACTACACCCGCTTCAACAATTGACGCACTTAAGAAAAAGTTCGCTTAAGCCTCAAGCATGGTATATTTATAAGTGAAAATTTAATCTATACATTATGTCAAACGCACGCGATGCTGCAAAGAAAGCAATAGCAACCATCAATAGAACCCCAGCAGGTATTGCAAAAGCATCTGCTTTAACTGAATTACTTAATGGGGTAAGGTTATTTGTACAAAGCACAAAAGCGGGTGCTGATTTAACAAATGATATTCCGACATTAAACACAGAGCTACAAGCACTTAAAGAAAAGCTCACTAACAAAGAAATTGACAAACACGATCGTAAAAATATTGAGAACGAAATTAAAGAAACTGAATCCACTTTAAAATTAGCAAATATTGCAAAGCAACAAGTAGCAAAGAATAGAAGTATTTTGCAAAGTTTACAAAACGAAGTGAACAAATTGAGATCTGAAATATCCCGAGCATTATAGTTTTATGTACTCCTACCGTATAGAACAAGCATTACGAGCAGCGACCATACTGCACAAGGACCAGGTCCGAAAGGGCTCGGTGCCTATGCCGTATGTAAGCCACTTGTTTGCTGTAGCAATGATTGCCTCCGACTATGCTAAGGATAATGAGGACATTATCATCGGAGCACTTCTTCACGACACTCTCGAGGACACTGACTATACTTCACAAGAGCTTCAAGAAGACTTTGGAGGAAAAGTACGTGAAATTGTTGAGTCATTAACAGAACCAGAAAGCACTGTCGAGAAACCTCTCTCATGGAGTAAGATAAAAGCTCAATACGCAAAGCAGCTGCGTAAAGCTCCGCAGGAAGCCCTTATCATCGCTGCAGCTGACAAAATACACAATATGCGCGCAATGATTGAAGAGTATTTTGATTCACATGCTCGTTTTCTGAAGGAATTTAGTGGCACACTGGAAGACCGACTCACTCAGTACCAAGAAATATCCAACGCACTCAATCGAAGTCTCAAAAGTGATATTCTCAATGAATTCAACCACGTATTTACCGAATATAAAAATTTTATTTTAAATGTCAAAAAAACAAAAGATGACGCAGAAAAATTTTAAGTACACCCCAAAACTGACGCTTCCAAAACTCAGAAAACTCAAGACCAGCTGGGACCTGAAGAATCTTTACTACACCTCTGAGAAAGATCCCCAGATAGAAAAAGATATTGTTGCTACAGAACGAGCATATAAGGCATTCGCAAAGAAGTATCGAGGAAAGGACTTTATCTCTACTTCAAGTGCCTTACTAAAGGCATTACAAGATTCAAATAAACTTGTAGAGACGGCAGCGTCCCGAAAGCCATCTTACTATTTCTCTTACAGGACTGTTCTAAATGCAAACGACACCGTTGCACAAAAACGTCTGAGTCTTATTGATGATCGTCTAACAAAGGCAGTTAATGAAATTATTTTCTTTGGCATTGAAATAAGTCATATCCCAAAGACACTTCAAAAAAGATATTTAGCTGATGCGAGTCTTCAGAAATATCACTATGATCTTAAACAAACTTTTGATAATGCAAAGCATCTCCTTTCTGAAGCTGAAGAGCGAATCTTAAACCTCAAAAGTGATGTCTCACGAGGGATGTGGATTGCTGGAACTGACAAAATCCTCAGTAAACGCTCTGTGACATACAAAGGAGCAAAGCTTCCACTGAATACCGCTATTAATCATATCAACACTGTTCCCACCAAAGAACGCCCAAAATTATGGAAGCTTTGTACCGATCAGCTAGCAGACTTAGCGGAAATAGCGGAAAATGAAATCAATGCAGTTGTTGTCAATAAGAAAATTAATGACGAGCTTCGTGGGTATAAAACACCTTATGAGGCCACTATTAAAGGCTATGAAAATAACGAAAAATCTGTCCTTGCGTTGGTTGAAGCTATTTCCACAAAAGGTTTTGCTCTCAGCCGTAAATACTACAAACTTAAGGCTAAACAAGCAGGAGTAAAAGTACTTCCGTATGCAAACCGTGCTGACAATATTGGTATTGGTGTTGTGGTGCCATATGAAGATGCTGTGGCTTTATGTAGAGACACATTCTACAGCATGAAAGATATATATGGTGAAATTTTTGATACCATGTTACAAAATGGACAAATCGACACCTACCCAAAAGATGGAAAGACAGGTGGTGCCTTTTGTTCACCACATGGTACAAACTCGCCAACACTCGTTATGCTCAATCAAGTAGATGATACCAATTCTTTTACTACACTTGCACATGAAATGGGGCATGCAATTCATAGTGAACGCAGTAAAATTCAACCTTCACACTATGAAGATTACTCAACAGTCACCGCTGAGACAGCAAGTACTCTCTTCGAAGGTATCGCTCAAGAGCGACTTATCGCAGAACTCCCTGACTCACAGAAACTCAATATGCTTAACCAGCGTATTGCCGGAGCTGTGGCTACTATTTGTCGACAGGTTGCGTTCTTTAATTTTGAAAAAGAACTCCACGAAACCATTCGCAACGAAGGAGCTATGACCTGGCAAGAGATGGCAAAACTATTCCAAAAGCATGTTAAGGCCTACATGGGACCGGCGGTAGAGGTAACGGAAACTGATGGACTCTCATTCGTTTACGTAGGGCACTTCCGTAATTTCTTTTATGTATACTCGTACGCGTACGGTGAGCTTATGAGTAACATCATGACCCAAAAGTACTATGACGACCCTACGTTCATAGAGAAGATTGACCAATTCCTCTGCATGGGAGGAAGTGACACCGTTGAAAATATTTTCAAGTCAATTGGCATTAATGCAAATAAAACTGAAACGTTCCTCGAAAGTCTGAAATCTCTTGAGGCTGATATTAAGGAATTTGAAAAACTCATTAAGTAGTATCTACAAAGACATAATATTTCTCAGATATATGATGTATACTACATAAATATGAATTTACTTTTTTGGGGACTTACGGTGAGCATGATAGGAAAAGTCTTACTTGTTGTAGGTATATTAAAGGCACATGGGCAAATTGCACATGAACATCGAATTGATGAAAAGGTACTACGTGTTTTTCATGTTGAAAAAATCATTACAATTGCGGGACTAATTCTTATTCTTTTGGGATACGCAATGGAAGTATATTTCTATGAGTTTGATACTCCATTGTTTTCTTGCGTAGGAACTCAATGTCAAGAAGCCGCAGCAACAATGCTTTCACAGTAGAATAAATTATATAATTTGTTATATTTGTGATAATTAACGAGTAAATTTTACTATGCTAGTTTCAGGAAATGAAATCAGAGAAAAATATTTAAAATACATGGAAGAACGGGGTCACGCCATCGTGCCGTCTTCTGCGTTGGTACCTGACAATGACCCGACTACACTCTTCACAGGAAGTGGTATGCAACCAATGGTGCCCTACCTTTTAGGTGAAATGCACCCCAAAGGTACACGTATTGTGGACTCACAAAAATGCTTTCGTGCTGAAGATATTGAAGACGTCGGCGACAACCGTCATACTACATTCTTTGAAATGCTTGGTAACTGGTCGCTTGGTGACTATTTTAAAAAAGAACAAATCCCTTGGATTGCTGAATTTTTACTTAATGAAGTTGGCCTCGACCCTGAAAAATTCTATGTCACTGCTTTTCAAGGAGATGAAACTTCCAATATTCCAAAAGACACTGAAACTGTCGCCCTCTGGCAAGAGCTATTCAAAGTACGTGGTCTTACTCACGAAGTAGGGGAGATGGGTTCTGCTGAGCAAGGAGCACTGCGCGGTATGAAAGATGGCGAGCGTATTTTCTACTACGATGCCAAGGAAAACTGGTGGAGTCGTGCAGGAGTACCTTCCAAAATGCCCGTTGGTGAGATTGGAGGTGGAGACAGCGAAATGTTCTACGACTTTGGTACTAAGCACGACCCTACTTTTGGTGAACACTGTCACCCTGCGTGTGACTGTGGACGATTTATGGAGATTGGAAACTCAGTCTTCATGGAATACATTAAGACTGAAAATGGATTTGAAAAACTTCCTAAACAAAACGTAGACTTTGGCGGTGGGCTTGAGCGTATCGCGGCAGCAGCCAACAACGACGGCGATGTATTTAAAGTTGATTTATTATGGAAAGTAGTCGAACAGATCGAACAACTTTCTGAAAAAAAATACGAAGACAACCTGCAAGCATTCCGTGTAGTAACCGACCATATTCGTGGAGCGGTATTTATGATAGGAGATGGTGTATTGCCAAGCAGTACTGAACAAGGCTACTTTGTACGCCGCCTACTACGCCGTGCGGTACGATTTGCGGATATTCTCGGAATACCTGAAGGCGAGCTTAAGAACCTCGCAGCAAGTGTAATAGACACCTATAGAGAGCATTATGGTAACCTTGAAGACTCACGTGAGACCATTACAAATGCAATTTCGACAGAAGAGACACAATTTCGGGCAACCCTAGAGAAGGGAATGAAGCAATTTGAAAAAATTGCACAGCAAAGTACAATTTCAGGAAATGATGCGTACGTCTTATTTACTACTTACGGATTTCCATACGAACTAACTGCAGAACTCGCAACAGAACGAGGTCTTATTATTGATAGAGAAGAATTCGAAAAAGAAATGATGCAGCATCAAGCAACTTCACGCGCTGGAGCTGAACAAAAATTCAAGGGTGGACTTGCAGACCAGTCAGACGCCGTAGTGCAATACCATACACTCAACCACCTTATGCTCGCAGGACTACGGAAGTTTTTAGGTGACCATGTCCATCAGGCAGGGAGCAATATCACCGGAGAACGATTGCGCTTTGACTTCACGCACCCTGAGAAAGTAGAACGAGAAACTCTCGACAAGATTGAAGCATTTGTGAACAATATCCTCCAAAACGGCGGGGAAGTAACTATCGACATGATGGCAAAAGATACCGCTGAAAATGATCCGACTGTAGAAGGAAGTTTCTGGGACCGATACCCTGATGAAGTAAAAGTATACACAATGAAACTTGCTGATGGCACTGTCGTATCAAAAGAGCTCTGTGGAGGCCCTCATGTGGAAAACCTTACCGAAATCAAAGGAACATTCAAAATAAAAAAAGAAAGCTCATCTTCTGCAGGGGTCAGGCGAGTGAAGGCAGTACTGAGTAAAGAATAACTATCCACGGACTCGACGCATACCAGGGGCGCACCTACGGTGCACCCCTGTTATACTTACAGCAATGTTTGGTCTTAATTCTCGTACTCCTTTACGTACCTGCGGTGTTGTTATTGATATTGGTTCAGGAAGTGTTGGTGCTGCTATTGTTATTTCCGATTCCTCAGAAGATACACCGACTATTCTATGGTCACATAGAGAATATACTCTTATCAAGGATATCGATGATACAGAAGTGTCATTAAAGGAAGTGAGTACGGCTCTCATCAATGCCTTCCTGCAATTAGGCAGTCAGGGAATGGCTGCTCTTAAGAATGATGACTCTAATCTTCATATTACATCTATTCAAACAACAATTAGCGCTCCTTGGACATACACCGTAACAAAAACTATAAATTTTTCAGATAAACATCCTTTTGAAGTCGATGCAAAACTTATTGAACAATTATCACTTACAGCAGAGAAACAGGCCTTTACTGCTGTGCTGGAGAATAAAATATTTGACGTAAATCAGTTGGAAATTATTGACAACAAAACAATCGGAACAACTATCAATGGGTATCCCATAAAAAACCCTAACGATATTAAAACTCGAGAAATGTCGCTAGCACATGTTACAGCAATTACCCAAAAGAAAATACTTTCCGTACTGGAAGACTCACTAAGTAAAATACTTCCAAAGGCAACACAGTCTACACATTCTTTTATGTACCTCTATTACGACGTACTCAAGCATATGAAGCCAGATACCGCGGAAGCATGCATCATTGATGTCACCAGCGAAGCAACCGAAATAGGGATTATACGTGAAGGAGTCCTTACACATGTAACACATATTGCCTTTGGAACATTCAGCATTGCACGAGAAATCGCTACGCTCTGTGGCATACCAAAGGAAGAAGCATATATGTATCTCAAGGGAGGCACAAGTTTTGTCGAGACTAAACTATCAGACGCTAAGAAGGCTGAGCTTTTGGTGATTATTGAAGCCTATGAGGAAAAAATTGCAAATTTGTTTAGAACAACCGGCGATGCTTTAGCAATACCAAAAACACTTTTTTTACATTGTAATACATTAACTGAAGACTTCTTTGTTACACATATTGAAAAGGCGGCGATGAAAGCTACTACAATGCAACACTCTGTTCACCCCATCACCCCCATGCTTTTTAAAAAACCAACGTCCGATGATACAGCACTCTTATTATCTGCTTACTATTACCATAGGATGCATAAGAAAAATGTGCTTAAGGATGCTTAAAATCCACACATTGTATTTTATTATAAGAAAACCACGGTATACTTAGACTATGACTCAAAAATGGAACCTTCAAGACATTAAACCAGCTCAACCAAGAAAGAACCACACACCCGTTGATGGGACGTCTTTAGACAGACGACCAAAACCTCCAAGCACCTCTAAAAAGGACGCTGATGAAGTTATGAGTATCCACATCGTAGACGGAAACAAGAAAAAACGAAAATCATTAATATATGCTTTGATTATTTTCTTCATCATTGTTGGAGGTGGGGTACTTGCGAGCATTCTCACAAGTGGAGCCGAGCTTACCGTACACCCTCGATACCGAGAGCCTAATGTAAACGCCACATTCCAAGCATTGCGAACACCACAGCCAAAAGAATTAGCTTTCGAAATTATGACCCTTGAAGCTGAAGGAGAACGACAAGTGTCTGCTGCAGGAAAAGAGGAGGTCAAAAGCCAAGCACAAGGAACCATCCTTATCTACAACAAACATCAAACCAAACCAATACGCTTGGTTACCAATACACGATTTGAGTCAAATGGACTTATCTTTCGAATTAAAGATTCTGCTGTTATTCCAGGATACACAAAGGATGACACCGGGAAGATTCTACCTGGAGTAATTACTGCTGAGGTATTTGCTGACGAAATCGGCGAACAGTACAACCTTCCACCTGAAACATTTACCATTCCAGGATTTAAAGGTGAGCCAGAATTCGACAACTTATATGCTGAATCTATCGAAACATTTTCAGGAGGTTTTGATGGCAACCGATTTATCATCGACGAGGAAGAATTACAGACTGCGAAGCAAGCACTTCAGATGGAATTACGTAATTCATTGCTCGAGCGAATTAATTCTGAAAAGCCAGCAGGCTTAATACTCTTCGATGATGCAGTAACGTTCACGTATGAATCATTACCTTCTATTGAGTACGGTGAAGACCTTGCAACAATTAAAGAGAAGGTCATCATGCGTATCCCATTATTTAAAGAGGATGAATTTGCGTCCTTTATTGCTGCTGCAACGGTACCAGGATATGAAGGGAAAGACGTGCGTATCACCGATTACTCTGTATTTAGCTTCTCATATAGCGTTGCAACCACTTCAGCGTCTGACATAAGTAACAGCAATAGTCTTTCATTTAAACTAGCTGGTCGACCCCAAATTGTGTGGGAGTATGATGCAGAAAAACTAAAAACTGATCTTCTTAACAAGAATAAAACTGCCTTACCAGGTGTCCTTGGAGCATACCCAGCAATCGAGAAAGCAGAGGCAGTAATTCGACCATTTTGGAAAACAAAATTCCCAATAAAGATTGATGAGATCGACGTAATTGAAGTCATCCAATAATTTTTACAGGTTATTGCATAAGACTAGTTGACGTATGGTCAGCTATTTGTTAGAATCACGCACGTTAAATGGATCAGTCACAAGAAAACCTCGTATACGGAACTGTTGAGGAAGCGCTGCCAAATGCGCTTTTTCGTGTCTTAGTAGATGACACGGAAGAACCTCAAATCACATACCTCGCTGGTAAGATGCGTAGGTTCCGAATTCGTGTACTTGTGGGGGACAGAGTTGCAATAGTCCCAGAACCATACGGCGGAAAAGGTAGGATAATTAAGCGTCTATAAGCATTAGCTTTTAGATAATTAGCTATTAGCACTTAGTAAAATCTTTGATTTTGCCCTAAGGACTAACTGCTAAGGACTAATAACTAAGTTATGAAAGTACGATCATCAGTTAAAAAAATGAGTCCAGACGACAAAATCGTTCGACGACGAGGTCGTGTGTACGTTATTAATAAAATGAAGCCACGTCACAAACAGCGACAGGGCTAATTTAGATTACAAATTATATGCGTATTGCAGGTATTACAATTCCCGACAACAAACACCTTGAATATGGCCTAACAGCTATTCATGGTATCGGACGTGCGCGGGCACAGGTTATTTTGGATGAACTTGATATCAAGGAATTCACAAAACCAACAGACATTTCTACAGAACTCGAAAACTCAATTCGAGAGAAAGTAGAGAGCTTCACCATCGAGGGAGAGTTGAAGCGTACCATCTCAGCAAACATTAAGCGTCTTAAAGACATTGATTCCTACCGCGGTAGTCGTCATGCTAAACGTCTTCCATGCAGAGGTCAGCGTACAAAAACAAACGCTCGAACACTCAAAGGTGCAAAGAAGACTATGGGATCTGGTAAGCGTAAGCTTGAAAAGACTTAAAATTCCATTTATTAGTATTGATAATGATTTCCTATGGGTAAGAAACGAATCATAAAAAAGGGAGGGGGTTCTGACGTAGCGGGTACATCTCGTGCGCTTAATCGTGTCCCTAAGAAAAAACTGGCTACCGGCCGACTCAATATCCTTGCAACATTCAACAATACTCTTGTGACACTATGTGACACGAAGGGTAACGCTGTAATGTCAGCAAGTAGTGGGGCACTTGGATTCAAGGGCTCACGAAAAAGTACACCTTTTGCAGCAGCAAAAGTAGGTGAAATTATTGGTGACAAGGCTATTCAGATGGGTATGAAGGAATCTGAAGTTGTCATCAAAGGAGTAGGACCTGGTCGAGAGTCTGCACTTCGCGCATTTGCTGGAAAAGGCATTTCCGTAACAAAGATTACTGACAAAACACCTGTCCCACACAATGGGCCGCGGGCTAAAAAGGCACGTCGGGTGTAATGTAATAAGAATTATATATGATAATAGGACCTAAATTCAAAATTGCAAAGCGCCTTGGAGCCCCAATTTTTGAAAAGACACAAACTGCTAAGTTTGAACTCTCAAAAGAACGAGGTGGACGAATGAAGAAGCGTCGACCAGGACAGATGAGTGACTACAAACGACAGCTTATTGAAAAGCAAAAGATGCGATTTACATTTGGTATTACTGAAAAACAACTTCGGCGATATGTCGACGAAGCCGTAGAGAAGAGTAATCAACCTATCTCAGTGCTTATGACTCGACTTGAGTCACGCCTTGATAACGTGGTGTACCGAATGGGACTCGCAAAGACACGACGTTTTGCTCGACAAATCGTCTCACACGGACACATTCTTGTGAACGGACGAAAACTCACTATCCCCTCACACAAGCTACGAGTTGATGACATCATCTCAGTACGTGAAGGAAGTAAGAATACACAATTATTTACAACTCTAGAAGATACGCACGAAGCTGCTTCAGTACCAGCATGGCTATCATTCGATGTAAAGAAAACCGAAGGAAAAGTAACTGCTACACCAATATACAACCCGACTGAAATTCTGTTTGATCCAGCACAAGTACTTGAATACTACAGCCGTTAAGGTTTAGTTCATTAGTTCATTAGTTAATTAAGTAAATCATTATGCTAGAAACAAATGTAGCCCTACCATCAAAGCCACGAGTTGTCTCAGAAGAGGAATTTCGAGGTACCTACGAAATTGATGGACTATTCCCAGGATACGGTCACACACTTGGTAACTCATTGCGACGAATTATTCTTTCGTCACTACCAGGTGCGGCTATCACACAAGTTAAAATCAACGGTGCAAAGCATGAGTTTGATACACTTGCAGGTGTAAAAGAAGATGTTATTACAATCCTTTTGAACATCAAACGAATCCGACTTGCACTACACAGTGACGAGCCAGTAACTATCACTCTTAAGAAGAAAGGAGCTGGTATCGTAACAGCCAAGGATATTGACGCACCATCACAGGTTGAAATCCTTTCACCAAAGCAGGAAATTGCTGAGATTACTACAAAAACTGGTGAACTTGAAATTGAATTCACAGTGGAAAAAGGTCTTGGGTATGTAGCTCGAGAAATCCACAGTAAGGATAAAATGGAAGTAGGTGCAATTGCGCTTGATGCAGTATTTACTCCAATCCGACGTGCAAACTACGAAGTAGAAAACATGCGTGTAGGAGACCGGACAGATTTCAATCGATTACGACTTATCATCGAAACAGATGGAACCATGACTCCAAAAGAAGCTCTAGAGCAGTCAATTGAGGTTATGATTCACCAATTAAAGTCAGTTATTGGATTCCAAGAACCTGAGCAGGAATCTGTTGAGGTACCCGAAGTCACTGAAGAAGAGGCCTCTACTGAAGTAGAAGTAGACCCTGATGTACTGAAGACCCGAATTGAAACACTCGACCTATCAGCTCGAACGCTTGCAGCTCTTGAAGAAGCAAGCATCCGAACGGTTGGAGGCCTTGTGAAAAAGAAAAAAGATGATATTCTGGCGCTTGAAGGAATCGGACCTAAAGGAGTAGACGAAATCGTTGATATCCTTATGGGTATGGGAGCGCAATTAGGCGAATAAGTAAAGTATTATGCGACACGGAAACAAAAACAGATCACTCGGACGAGTCCGCTCACAGCGTACTGCTTTACTGCGGGGCTTAGCTGTGTCTCTCATTCGAGACGGAAAGATAAAAACAACTGAAGCAAAAGCAAAAGAACTCCGTCCTTTTGCTGAACGACTAATCACCTACGCAAAGAAAGGTACTGTTGCAGCACGACGACAAGCTGCATCTGTACTTGGTGAACCTAAGTCAGAAACAATCACAAAACTATTTGATGTATTTGGCCCACAATACAAGGACCGACAGGGTGGATACACACGAGTAATCAAGATGGGTCGAACACAAGCAGGCCGAGACGAGGCTGTAATCGAATACGTAGAATAATGCTTATGGAAACACGAGAATACACAATTGACGCAGAAGGAAAGCGACTGGGTATCATTGCTACTGAAGCTGCAACATACCTTCTAGGTAAAGATATGCCAGATTTCACAAAGAACCTTGTTGCGCCTGTTACGGTGACTATCACAAACGTGAGTAAACTTGACATGACTGACAAGAAAAAGGCAGCTATTTATCAAACATACTCTGGATACCCTGGTGGACAGAAAGATGAATCTTTCGAACACTTAGCTGAACGTCGAGGGTACGAAGAACCAGTTCGACGAACTATCCGACGGATGCTTCCTGATAACAAACTTCGAGCAGTGATGATGAAAAATCTAATTGTAACTGAATAATTATTATGAGCACAGAACGATACATAGAAGGAATCGGACGACGTAAGACTGCATCTGCACGAGTACGTCTCACCCCTGCAAAGGAAACAACCATCCTTGTAAACGATAAGTCACTGACAGACTACTTCCAAAACGAAGCTTTTGAGAAGGACGTTATGTCAGTACTTGGCACTGAAGAAGCTGGAGTAGGGGACTACACTATTACCGTAAAGGTATTTGGAAGTGGTCTTTCAGCTCAGTCTGAAGCAGTACGACTAGGTATCGCACGAGCTCTTGTAAAAGAGAAGGCAGACCGCCGGTCAGTCTTGAAGCCACTTGGCTTCCTAAAGCGAGACCCTCGTTCAGTAGAGCGAAAGAAGTTTGGACTTAA
>CAZQWL010000006.1:12048-16321 GCA_964597225.1 uncultured Candidatus Saccharibacteria bacterium
TTTAAACACAAAAACCGGCCGAAGCCGGTTTTGCTGTAACTACCTGAATCTTTTATGTAATAAATCTCTTTTTCCAAAAGTGATACAAGTATCGCTTGAGGGCCTCCGAGATGAGAAACATAAATGCTTCTTTACTTTTTGCGTTTGGATAAGTAGTTACTCTTTCCATGTCTAGAATGTATTTCTCTTGCGATAATACCTCTAGTGACTCAAAGTGTTGGAAGTAAGTGATCGTGAAATTCTTTTCTTCCTAACATCCCACTTCATCTCTGAAGTAGTGATTTAAGTATACCAGTCTGACAAGGGTGCCATAAACCATGACACACAAAAACGCTTATGAACAATATGTTGTAAACAAAAGATATTAATCTCTTTACATAAAGTAAATTCACAAGTATAATACCTCAGTCTATGGAAAAAAATGATGAAAATGACTTTCAGGAAGATATTGAACTGACCGGGGAAGATAATGCAAATGAACCTGAAATTGAAAAAATAGAAGAACTTGAAGATAATAAATTAAAAGGATTACGAGATAAGCTCAAGGCGTGTGAACATGACAAAATGGAACACCTTGAAAACCTTCAACGAGCTAAGGCAGAATTCTTAAACGGAAAGACGCGACTTGAAGAAGAAAAAGTACGTGACAAAGAGCGGGTAGAAAATAAATTAGTAGCGAACCTTCTCCCTATGGCGGACAGTTTCCATATGGCAATGCATGATACAGAAGCATGGGACGCAATTGATGAAACATGGCGAAAGGGTGTGGAAAGTATTCACAGCCAGCTACATAATATTCTTGAGTCGTATGGAGTTACAGAGATAAACCCACAAGGTGAAGAATTCAACCCACACAAGCATGAAGCAATGACAAACGTACCAGTCGACGACAAGAAGATGCACAACAAGGTAATATCAGTCATCCAAAATGGATTCATTCGGAAGATTGGAGACAAAGAAGAATTGCTTCGACCAGCTCGAGTAACCATAGGAGAGTATATAGAAAACACACACTAAACTTAATTTAAATAATTATTATGGCAAAGATATTAGGAATTGACCTTGGAACAACTAACTCAGCGATAGCTATCATTGAAGCTGGTGAACCGGTCATTATTGAAAACGCAGAAGGAAATCGAACTACTCCATCAGTAGTAGCCATTTCAAAGACAGGAGAACGACTTGTTGGGCAAATCGCTAAGCGACAGGCAGTAACCAACCCAGCAAACACCATCTACGGCATCAAGCGATTCATGGGGCACAATTTCGATGAAGATGCAGTACAGGCTGATAAGAAAATCGTACCATTTAAAGTAGATAAAGATGCAGATGGTGGAGTAACGGTATCAATGCAAGACAAAGACTATCGGCCCGAAGAAGTGTCTGCAATGATTCTTTCTAAGCTTAAGGCAGATGCGGAAGCAAAGACAGGTGAAACTATCACTGAAGCGGTGATTACCGTACCTGCATACTTCAACGACGCTCAACGAAAAGCCACGCAAGATGCAGGGAAGATTGCTGGTCTTGAAGTACGACGAATCATCAACGAACCAACAGCAGCAGCTCTTGCGTATGGATTCAACAAAAAGAAAGAAGAAAAAATTGTGGTATTCGACTTCGGAGGTGGAACATTTGATGTAAGTGTACTTGAGGTAGGCGATGACGTAGTAGAAGTACAGTCTACTGACGGTGATGCACACATGGGAGGCCGTGACATCGACCAAGCTATTGTGAAGCACCTTATTGCAGAGTTTAAATCAACGGAGGGTATCGACCTCGGAAATGACCCCCTTGCACTTCAGCGACTGGATGAAGCTGCTGAAAAGGCAAAACTTGAACTCTCTTCATCTGTAGACACAGAGATTAATATTCCATTTATCACGTCTGGTGATGAAGGTCCAAAACACCTTCTGCTTACCATGACTCGAGCAAAACTTGAAGAACTTGCTTCTGAGTACATTGACCGCTCTATTGAAATTACAAAGCGGGCACTCGAAGCATCATCATTCAAGAAAGAGGAGATTAATGAAATCATACTTGTGGGAGGACAGACTCGAATGCCTGCAGTAGTAGCAGCAGTAAAAGAACTCTTTGGAAAAGAGCCAAATAAGTCCATCAACCCAGACGAAGTGGTTGCACTTGGTGCAGCAATCCAAGCTGGAATCTTCCAAGGTGACGTAAACGACATCACTCTTGTAGATGTAATTCCTCTATCACTTGGTCTTGAGACCATGGGAGGAGTAACCACAAAACTTATTGAGAAAAATACCCACATTCCTACCAAGAAAGAGCAAGTATTCTCGACTGCTGCTGACAATCAGACCTCAACTGAAATCCATATCACTCAAGGTGAGCGGGCACAAGCAAGCGATAATAAATCACTTGGCCGATTCGTACTTGACGGAATCCCACCTGCACCACGAGGCGTACCCCAGATTGAAGTGACATTTGATGTTGACTCAAACGGTGTACTTAACGTAGCTGCGAAAGACAAGTCTACTGGTAAAGAACAAACTATTCGTATCGAAGCAAATTCAGGGCTCTCAGAAGAAGATATTGAAAAAATGAAATCAGATGCCGAAGAACATGCAGATGAAGATGCAAAGAAGAAAGAAACTATCGAAGCCCGCAACAGTGCTGATCAACTTGTCTACACTGCAGAAAAAGCAATCAAAGATCATGGTGAAGAAGCAGGTGAAGAGATTGTTACTGCTATCAACATGAAGATTGCTGGAGTGAAGGAAGTAAAAGATGCTGATGACAAAGACGCTATTGTAAAAGCTACAGAAGATCTCTCTACAGAAATGCAGAAGATTGGAGAAATCATGCAAAAAGCTGCCGAAGCAAAGAACGCAGCACCAGCTGAAGGAGGTGAAGAGACTCCTAAGGACGGAAATGCAGATGTAAAAGATGCTGAGGTAGTAGATGAAGATAAAAAAGAAGAATCGGACGAAGAAAAGAAAGAAGAGGATTCTAAGTAGTTAATTCTTAGTGAACGAAAACCTACGGTTTTCGTTCACTATAGAGCAAACTAATCAATTATTATGGCTAAGGAATATTACCAAACACTAGGACTTGATAAGGGAGCGTCGAAAGACGAGGTGAAAAAAGCTTTCCGAAAACTAGCAGGGAAGTACCACCCAGATAAAAAGACAGGCGACGAAGCTAAGTTCAAGGAAATTAGTGAAGCGTATTCAGTATTAAGTAACGATAAAAAGAAAGCAGAATATGATACCTACGGGCACTCTTTCAATGGAGCTGGCGGCGGGCAGCAGCAAGGCGGCGGTGCTGGGTTTGGGGGATTCAACTGGTCTGACTTTCAGCAAGCAGCAGGACAACAAGGTGGGGGGTTTGAGTTCGACATAAATGACATTTTCGGCGGTTTTGGTGGAGGTCAGCAACGACAAGCACGAGGTCGTGATATTTCCATCGACATTGAACTTTCATTTGAAGATGCAGTCTTCGGGGTATCACGAAAAGTACTGTTAACCAAAACAGGCATTTGTACACACTGCCAAGGAACAGGTGGGAAGAAGGGAACAGAGATGAAAGAATGTACTACCTGTAACGGGCAAGGAAAGGTGCGCGAAGTCCGCCAAAGCCTTATGGGACAAGTACAAACTGTACGTGAGTGTACTGTCTGCCAAGGACGAGGAAAAGTACCTAAAGAGGTTTGTGGACACTGTGCCGGAGCAGGAGTAGCACGTAAAGAGGAAGAAATAGAGATAAATATACCTGCAGGTATAGAAAATGGCGAGATGATCCGCATGACAGGACGCGGTGAAGCCATCACCTCTGGTTCAGCCGGAGATTTATACATCAAAATCCACGTTAAGACTCACAAAACAATCAAACGTGAAGGTACCACCCTCAATGCAGACCTCCATGTAAAACTCTCAGACGCACTTCTTGGTGGAACCTACAAAGTAGAAACCCTCGACGGCGCCGTAGACATAAAAATCCCCGCAGGAATAACCCACGGAGAGAAGCTACGCATCAAAAACAAAGGTGTCCCAACAAGCACCTCAGCTCGAGGAGACTTCATGGTAACTATCATCATAGACCTCCCAAAGAAGCTTTCCAGAAAAGCAAAGAAATTGGTACAAGACCTTAAGCAGGAGGGTATATAAAATTAAAGGGGCGCCCATCAGCGCCCCTTTGTTTAATCCCGCATCACACAACCTACATATGGGATAATACTGCAAATAAAAAGAAACCAGCACCCATACCGATGTTGTGCGATGCACGGACATTTCGAGTGAGCTCATATATT
>CAZQWL010000006.1:16331-16597 GCA_964597225.1 uncultured Candidatus Saccharibacteria bacterium
GGAGGGTATATAAAATTAAAGGGGCGCCTATCAGCGCCCCCTTGTTTAATCCCGCATCAACAACCTACATCTACACATGGGATAATACTGCCAATAGAAAAAGAACAGCACCCAGACTGATATGGAGCGATGCAAGGGGATTTTGAGTGAGATCATATATTCCTATCCCCAAATTCAACCAGAAAAAAAACGTGTATAAAATTGTCATAAGGTCCATTTTAACTTCCTTTCAGTTACATCCACCTCAATAAAACCACATATATATA
>CAZQWL010000007.1:0-9346 GCA_964597225.1 uncultured Candidatus Saccharibacteria bacterium
ACTTAATGACTAAGTGCTAACAGCTAACTACTAATCGCTAACAAACCATGGCTTCAGGAGATTCAGTACAGCAGATAAAAGACCGACTTACCATTGTGGATGTGGTTTCTTCGTATGTGGAGTTGGCTCCTGCAGGGAAGCATATGAAGGCGAAGTGTCCCTTTCATAATGAGAAGACGCCGTCGTTTACCATTTCGCCAGATCGTGGAATGTACTATTGTTATGGATGTCAGGCTGGAGGGGATATATTTACCTTTATTCAAGAGATCGAAGGGGTGGACTTTAAGGGGGCACTACAAATACTTGCAGATAAAGCAGGTGTGGAGCTTGTTCGAGAAGACCCGAAGAAGCGAACAGAGCGTGATAAACAGTATGATGTACATGAATCGGCTACGAAGTATTTTTGTGAGTATCTGTCGAAGAAGACCGACGCGATGTCGTACCTGAAAGATAGGGGAGTAACATCAGAAACTATTGCAAAATGGCGTATTGGCTACGCACCAGGGCCACCAGAACACGGATGGAGAGAGCTTAAGAATGCACTAGAGGCGCAGAAGTATACCGTACAAGAATTATTAAAGACCGGTTTGATAAAAGGGGCAGATGCAGGTAAAGAGCCCTACGACCTCTTTCGTGACCGCATTATGTTCCCGATTTTTGACGCACAAGGGAAGGTGGTGGCGTATTCAGGACGTATTCTTACCAAAGACACAGAAGCGCCAAAGTATGTAAACTCACCAGACTCAGAGCTATTTAACAAGTCTGAGATACTCTACGGGTACAACAAGGCCAAGCAGGGTATCCGCACCATGGATTTCTCACTGATTGTCGAAGGACAGTTTGATGTAGTGATGGCCCATCAGGCTGGGTATCATAATACGGTGGCGGTGTCGGGTACAGCACTTACTGAGCATCACGTAATGCTTTTGCAGCGCTTGAGTAATAAAGTAGTGCTCGCGCTTGATGGTGATAGGGCGGGTATTGCTGCGGTGAAAAAGGCAGCCGATTTAATGCTTGGACGTGGTATGGATGTAAAGGTTGCACACATGGCCCACGGAGAAGATCCTGCCGACATGATTCAAAATGACCCGGCAACATTCAAACACACCATCGGGACATCGAAGCACGTCATTGAGTTTTTACTTGATATATTACAAGAGCAAAACCATGATGAACGTACCTACAAGCTCAAGACTAGGGAAGAGATACTTCCGTATGTAGTGAAGATTCCTAATAGAATTGACCAAGAGCATTTTGAAACAATCATTGCTGAACGTTTAGAAACTACCAAAGACGCAATTCATTTTGAAGTAGAGCGCCTGACCGCGAAGCTCGAAGAAGAAGAACGAAAAGAACATGAGCGTATCAAGCGTGGACAGACATACACTCAGCAACATCCAGAAGTTGCAAAAGCTACAGAAACTACCCTAGAAGACACCACAACGCAATTTCAAAGAAAGAAAGAACTTATACAGTATCTCGCAGTTTTGATTGAAGTTTTTGACGATGAACATAAGGGTGATTTACGTCGAGCGTTAGAAAAAACGCTATCTCATACTCTTATAGAGATACAAGAAGGTCTTGATGCAACAAAAACAAGTGCATTGTCATTTCGACTTGAGGCATACATAGAAAAAACACCCATTAAACAAGTGTATGAAGAGACGGTAGACAAGCTTAATGAACTGGTACTATTATTACAAAAGGAAGGAATGAGAGAACATACCTTGACACTTCATAAGGCAGAGGAGGCAGGGGACGAGGAACTTGTAATGAAAACACTTGGTGTCATCGCTGAGTATAAAAAGAAGCAGGAAGAACTTTTGTTCACACCAATTCTATTTGGGATAGAACCACCCAAGAAGCTAGATTAAGTCATAACTACAACAACAGGAGTCGTTAACGACTCCTGTTGTTGTATGGTGTATTAGCTTGCGTAAGTATTAAAATAGCGTATAGTTGTCGCATTATGGCTGTTAAAAAAGCAACCAAAAAAACCGTAAAGAAAACGGCCAAAAAAGCCGTAAAAAAGGCAACAAAAACTGTAGCTAAGAACGTAGTTAAAAAAACTACATCTGCTAAAAAAACAACTGCCAAAAAGACTGTAGCAAAGAAGACAATTAAAAAAACTGTTAAAAAGGTAGCAACAAAGAAGGTTGTCGCTAAAACTGCTACAAAGAAAGTAGCGGTTAAAAAAGTACCTAAGAAAAAACTCACAAAAACACAAAAGCTCCAACGCGCGAAGTCATCTGAGCTGATGAAACTTGGACGTGAACGAGGGTATGTTACCTACGATGAGATTCTTAAATTTTTTCCACAGATTGAAAAAACAATTCCTTTTCTAGAAGAAATGTATGAGAGCTTTACTATCGCAGGTATTGATGTATTGCAAAGTGGTGGAATGCTTGGTGATGACCCCTCAGTTCAAGTACTTGAGCGCAAGAATGCCTATCGTCGGAATGATAGTGGGTATGACTCTATCCAAATGTACCTGCGAGAAATCGGACAGTATCCGCTTCTTACTGCACAAGAAGAAAGAGATCTGGCTCAAAGAATCCTTGATGGTGATGAAGAAGCTCGAAACTTACTTGCGCGTGCAAATCTTCGTCTAGTGGTTTCTATTGCAAAGAAATATGTAGGACGTTCACCAGACCTCACCCTTCTTGACCTTATTCAAGAAGGTAACCTCGGTCTCTTTAAGGCGGTAGATAAGTTTGATCACCTCAAAGGATTTAAGTTCTCTACATACGCTACATGGTGGATTCGACAAGCAATCACCCGAGCACTCGCAGACCAGTCACGAACAATTCGTATTCCCGTACACATGGTGGAAACAATGGCAAAGTACAAGCAGGTATCACGACGTCTTGCACAGGATTTTGGACGTGACCCTGTTCCAGAGGAGATTGCGACAGAAATGGGTATTGATGTAGAGAAGATATATCAGATTGAGAAAATTAGTCAGGATACTATCTCACTTGAGCTTCCTATTGGTGATGATGATGACCGATCGCGACTTTCAGACTTTATTTCTGATGAGAAGATGACCTCTCCAGATCAAGAAGTGTCTCACAGTATCCTTACCGACCAAATCCAAGAAATTCTTGATACTCTTTCTGAGAAAGAGCGAAAAATTCTTGAGATGCGACATGGACTGCTTGATGGTACGTATCATACACTTGAAGAAGTAGGACGTGAGTTTGGAGTTACTCGAGAACGTATTCGACAGATTGAAGCTAAGGCATTGGAGAAAATCCGACAGCATGAGAAAGCACGAAGACTGAAATCATATTAATAAATATTATGAACAAAAAGACCGTTGGCTTTGCCAACGGTCTTTTTGTAGGTGGTACAATAATGGCAGTATGCATAGAAAACTTATTCTTCTTTCAATTCTTGCGCTGTATTATGCGTTAGGTACGTATGCTCTGTATGTGTTTGATGCGGGATTACTTGTAAGCTCATTGGTATTATTTGGAATACCCGCACTGGCTCTATCTCATTTTACACTTGCACCACCTGCTGTATTGGTTTCCATCACATTACTTGGTGCAGGAATTGCTATTTTATTTGAAGGTATCGCACATATATATGGACTTTGGTACAGCATTGGTGTTACTGAAGCGAGGATTTTTGGCCTTATTCCCATAGAGATGCTTATTGGAACAACACTACAGGTCGTCTTTTTAGCATTACTTTATGAAGTATTTTTTGATGATGGGGTATATACACCACGTAGTGCATGGCACAGAATGACATTCTTCGGAGTGTTTGGTGTCGGGGTGCTTGTGTTGCTTGCAATGCATCATTTCTTGTTAGATGGGTTATTTTTACCGTACTCATATCTTTGGATTATTGGGAGTATCATAGCCTCAGCATTGGCAGCCCTTGCTCTTCATCGAGATTTGAACATTGCCTTTTTTGACAAAATAATAGATTTTTCACTTGTTGCATCCATACCACTCGGTATTTCTCTGTGGATATCATCAATAAATGTACATAAGGTATTTGCGCACACTACTGAGTACCTCTTCTCTTTTTCATTCTATGGACAAATGGTTCCAATTGAGGAGATAGTATTACTTGTAGCATTGCCGTTTTTTGTAGGCACGGTGTACGAAATGTACTTGGATGACGCTGTTTAATTACGTTAATACAAAAGACCGGCGCCCAAAGGCGCCGGTCTTTTGTATTATTTCTGAAGATATTTCCCAAGGATTTGTTTGAGGCCTTGTCGAGATATAATTCCCACTGGTCGGTTGTCGTGGTCTACTACAGGAATGCGTGCTCTTTGATGTGTAATGGCCACCGACGCTACATCCATAATAGAATCATCTGGGGTAATAACAGTGTAATCAGAATTCATAAATTCAAACACTGGAGTATCTTTTGCCTCACGGACAGTATTTTGAAAAATTTCTTCGTCCTGCAAGTGTGCCATCGCTTCATCTCCATCAAAAGACATCGGGATAATGCCGTCGAATAAATCTGATACAGAAACTTCACCTGAAAGTTCACCTTCATCGTTCGTCACCAGAAGGGTGTTGGTGTGGTTATTAAGCATCATATCGAGTGCTTCAGCAAAGCCAGCATTTTCAGAAATAACAAACGCTGGTTTTGTAATATCTTTTAATTGCATATACTTATAGTATACGCCTCTACCAAAAACTATCAAATGGAGTTTTGCTGAAGCAAAACCTATGTAATGACTAGAGCAGTCAGACTGCTGTACATGTATGCGAATTTAGTTGGTGTATAAAGTCCTTGCAATTTTATCTCAGAGGAGTAATATCGTGCATCTGAGCAAATGGTGGTATTACAAATAGTTTAATCTAGGTAGTTATTTATGATGGAGTTTCAAATTATTGCAGCGTTGTTGTTTGTTGTTGGGTATGTTGGTATTGCAACGGAACATAAGTTCCATATCAATAAAGCAGCGTGGGCACTGATGACAGGAGGTCTTCTGTGGGTATTGGTGGCTCTTTCTGGAGTGCCACATATGGAAGATCATTTAGTGGAAACAGGGCATGAGATTTTCTCATTGGTAATTTTCTTACTTGCGGCCATGTCCCTTGTTGAAATTCTTATTTCCTGTGGAATTTTCGATGCATTACGGACGAAGATGCTTGCGTATAAGCTGACTAACCGTAAGCAGTTTTTGATTATTATGGCTGTAGCGTTTTTCCTGTCTGCGATTGTAGACAACCTTACTGCAACTATCATTATGATTCAGATTTCACGTAAGTTCTTCAAGGGGAATAATCTACTTGTAGCGGCGGTTGGTGTAGTACTTGGAGCAAATGCAGGAGGTGCTTTTTCTCCTATTGGAGATGTGACTACTATTATGCTTTGGATTGCTGGCAAGTTCACTGCTATGGAAATTATACTCAATGCTTTCTTGCCGAGTGTGGTTATTGGGATTATTGCGTACTTTATGCTCGCACGAAAAATTGATGACACTATCGAAGATGACACTCCGCAGAAGCATGAACGACATTCGTTTTCTATACAAAAGAAAATTGTTATGGTCAGTGCGGCAGTTTCTTTTGTGCTCCCTGTGTTGTTTAAGCTTATACATCTACCGCCTGTTCTCGGAATTCTCACAGGACTTGGTATAACGTGGTTTTTGTTTGAGTTACTTGCTCAAAAGGGCAGGCCAGAATCGCGACTTACTGCGCGTATTGAGGAACTTATACAAAAAACAGACATATCATCTATTCAATTTTTTATAGGTATTCTTTTGGCAGTTTCGGCTCTGTCGGTTTTGGGGGTGCTTACAATTGTGTCTGATGTAATCTATGGTCCTGATGCATCGACTCAACAGATTATAGTCGGAAATGTGATACTTGGGGTTGTTTCATCTGTTCTGGATAACATTCCGTTGACTGCTATTGCTATTGATGTACTTGATACAGCAAATACTCATTTATGGATATTGTTGGCTATCTGTGTTGGTACTGGAGGGTCATTGCTTGCCATCGGGTCTGCGGCAGGAGTGGTTGCTATGGGTCTTGTAAAAGAACTTACTTTTCAAAAATACTTTAAAATTGCATTTGTTCCTGCGTTGGTATCGTTCTTGGCAGGGGTGGTGTTCTGGTATGGACAATGGAAAATTGTTGAGATTTTGTTTTAAGTTGAATCGCTAACGCTCGTACGAATAACTGATATTTTTCCTGGTGCGACATGAAGAAGCTTTTGGTATACTAGAGCAATGAATACCAAAACTCAGAATACGGAGGCTTCGTTTAATGAAGCATATAAATCACTCAATGAAGCTCAGAAAGAGGCTGTAGACATTACTGAAGGGCCTGTGATGGTCATTGCAGGGCCCGGGACTGGAAAGACTCAGATTCTTACCCTGCGTATCGCAAATATTCTTATAAAAACTGATACTGCACCAGAGAGTATCTTGGCACTGACCTTTACTGAGTCAGGGGCAAAAGCTATGAGGGAACGTCTTCGCCGATATATTGGCGCAACAGCGTATCAAATACCTATCTACACCTTCCACGGCTTCGCACAGAAACTAATTAGAGATTATCCCGACGCGTATTTACGAGTTATTGGGGGGCGTCCTGCAAGCGACCTTGAAAAGATTACACTCATTGAGTCTATTTTGGATAGTGGGGAAGTAAAATTATTACGACCAATGGGAGCACCTGCATACTACGTCTCGCATATTTTACGTATGTTTGGGCAGATGAAACAGGAGTACATTACTCCTGATGATTTCGCAAAAATAATCACCGTCCAAGAAGTTGAGCTTGAAGGTATTGAAAAAATTCATGAGAAGGGAGCCCATAAAGGAAAAGTTCGAGGGGAGTATATGAAGAAGGAAAAATCAATCGCAAAAAACCACGAACTTCTACATATCTATCGACAATATGAAGCGTTGCTCACGGATAAAAAACTCTACGACTTTGAAGATATGATTGTGGAGACAGTAAAGGCTCTATCAGACAAGAAGAACGAAGATATGCTCCGTGACCTACAAGAGCAGTATCAGTACGTGCTGGCAGACGAACATCAGGATGTAAATGGCTCCCAAAATAAAATCCTAGAACTTCTGTGTGCGTACCATGATTCTCCAAACATTTTTGTGGTGGGGGATGAGAAGCAGGCGATTTATCGTTTCCAGGGAGCGTCACTTGAAAACTTTTTATACTTTGGAGATATATTTAAGGGTACAAAGACTATCTCTCTAACAAAGAATTATCGTTCGGGACAAATGGTGCTTGATGCAGCACATAGCTTGGTAGAGGTAGAAGATGGTCCGCTTAAGGACCTACGTGTGCCACTTACAGCCGAAGCAGTGTCTTCTTCAGAGGTGACACAACGCTGTTTTGTACATCAGGCAGTAGAGGATGCATGGGTAGTTGAAAGCATTAAAAAAGAAATTGACGGGGGAGTAGAGCCAGATGAGATAGCGGTGATTGTCCGTACCAATCGTGAGGTTGAATCTTTCTCAGCTGCTCTGCGTAAAGAAGGTGTTGCTGTGGAAGCGTCAGCTGATGGTGATATTCTCAAGCATCCAATGACTCATGCGGTGCAAGGTTTGATTGACGCTGTGATTGCCGATAAGGATGAATCTGCATTGTTTGCAGTTTTGCACGGTACATACTGGGGAATTTCAATCAATGATTTGGTGAAAATTACCTCAGCCCGAAGATACGACACGTCGCTCACAGAGATACTTTCAGACACTAAGGTTCTTAAAGAATTGAAGGTTGAAAATATTGATGCAGCCCGCAAGATATTTACAGTGATACAAGAAGCTCGTAAAAAAGAAGTGCACGAAGCTCCTCATCGGGTATTAGAGTACTTGCTACAAGAAAGTGGGTTCTTAGATCATTTGATTTTGGAAGATATGTTCGAAGGCGCACGGGTAGTTCGTAGGCTTTATGATGAAATTGAAGAATTAGTTTTGCGAGATGGTGTGAGTACATTACGCGAAGTTAGTATGATGTTTGCTATACGTGAGGAATACAGACTCCCACTTAATGCGCCGTATATTTCTACTGATCCACATGCAGTTCAGGTAATGACTGCACATAAGTCCAAAGGTCTGGAATTCAATACAGTATTCGTACCGCACTTAAGTGATGGTTTGTGGGGTGGTTCAATTAAGCGTTCGTACTTTGAGGTGCCTCTAACAAAGCATGTTGATGAATCTGATATGGATGCGACCGATGATGAGCGACGACTTATGTATGTTGCAATGACCCGTGCCAAAGCGAAACTTCATTTGTCCTGTGCAGATACTAATGCCGATGGTAAGGAACTTACTCCGACACGATTATTTGATGCGATGGATAGTGCGTACTTGTTGCCGAAAGATACAGACAAAGAAGATTCTACCTTTGATCCACTGGTATCATTACAGAAAAAACAAGGTGAGATTTTAGTCAATGCTGAACTTCTTACCCATTTACTTTCCCAACGTGGTTTTTCTGCAACATCTCTCAATAATTATTTGCGAAGCCCTTGGGATTACTTCTATCGTAATGTATTACGTATCCCTGAGACACAAGCGGTACACATGCAGTTTGGTACCGCGGTTCATAATGTTATGGAGAAATCTACGAAGCATCATAGTGATAAGGGTGTGTTACCAAGTGACACTGCAGTAAAACAGATGTTGGAAAATGAACTTGGGAAACTTCCAGTCACCAAAGAAGAATTTGTGCGATTACATGAGAAGGGTCTAGAAGCACTGTATACATACTTGACGCATATAAAAGAGGCGTTGCCCAAAAAGACAAAGGAAGAGTTAAGTATCCGCGTGGTGTTACAGACAGGTATTCCCGAGTTGCCTGAACTCCCACTGACAGGAAAGCTCGACAGGCTCGATATAGGTGAGGATGGTATTGTGTATCAAGTAGTCGATTATAAAACAGGTAAGCCAAAGACACGTAACGTAATTGAAGGAAAGACCGCTTCGTCAGATGGGGGATACAAGCGACAATTAGTGTTTTACGCGTTGTTACTTTCTTTATATGATGATGACCGATACGCGTGCAAGACTGGGGTACTGTCATTTGTTGAGGCTGATAGCAAGGGGGTAATTCATGAGGAGGTATTTACCATTACCGATGAAGAGATAGAAGACTTAAAACAGGAAATCATACAAGCGACAAAAGATATTGTGTCCGGCGAGTTTTTGAATTCATCATGTGAAGAAGGGGATAGTGATTATTGTCGTTTGGTTGAGTTATTGAAAAAATAGGTACGACCTTATGGGTCGTACCTATGAATATGAAATTCCTTCAGAAAGCTTTGTAATAAATCTATATGCTGATTCGGCCACACTACCATGAGCTTTGTAAGCGATTCATTGATCAGTATA
>CAZQWL010000007.1:9446-12749 GCA_964597225.1 uncultured Candidatus Saccharibacteria bacterium
ATGCTGATTCGGCCACACTACCATGAGCTTTGTAAGCGATTCATTGATCAGTATACAAGCACCTTCTAGTGCAATCGTTTGTAATATATTTCCAACGACCAGATCTAATAGGTGAATACTTCGAGTTTTCTCCTTTAGCTGTTTTATTGTAAGAACGGGCTGTATTTTGCCTGCATCATCGGTAGCTATTTCGAAACCGATAATTAGTTTTTCTCTCAATTTTTTTAATTTTTGTTGAAGTTCTAAACGGTTAGGAGGTGATTCCTCCCAGTCATTGTCTCTGTTTATGTCAAGCATTTTCTCTCTCCTTGTACTACTGTATAAAATATAACAAATTGATTATAGTTGAGCAACAAAAAGACCAGTACCATAGGTACTGGTCTTTTTGTTGTGTTTTATTTAGCTTTCGTTCCCTGCATCGCCACCTATCTGAGTCAACAATGTTTCAATTATCTGCTTAACCGCTTCATAAGGTTGTGCGCCGTTGATGACTCCTTGTTGGCCTCCAACAAGCACCAAAGAGTATGGAGTACCTTGAGCACCAGCATTTGCAGCGTCTGCAAAGTCTGCATTTACTTCAGGTATAAATTTACCTGATTCTACACAAGCATTAAACTTTGTTTCATCGACGCCTGATTGGGTTGCGTATGAACCAAGCTTAGTGATATTAGTTAGTTCATTCATTTCACGTTCACCAAACACAAGGTCTGAGAATTTCCAAAATGCGTCATTTCCACCAAGGTCAGCCACACATTCAGAAGCCAGTGCGATACCTGCTGCGTTTGGATGAAGCTGTTCAATTGGGAAGTGTCTGAATACCCAGGCTACTTGTCCGGTGGAGCCATATTCATCCATAATTTGGTTCATTGTCTCATGGTGACTCTTACAAAATGGACAGTCATAGTCAGAGTATTCAAGAATCACAATAGGTGCATTAGGATTTCCTTTGATGTGGTCTGTTTCATCCACAGGACGGATTGGCTCTCGTTCAACCGCCGCCTGTTCTTGGTTGCCTTCTGTTGGTACATTGACTGCCTGCAAGGGTGAAGAGTTTCCACTAAAGAATATTGCAGCCGCAATAAGCCCAAAGCCAATAAGGATTGCTCCAGGAATAATAAGTGGGTTTGATTGTTTTGCAAAAGTCCCTGTGTTCTGCGTATTATTTGTCGTAATGTCTGAGTCCATATGGTTGGTTTAGATTTATGTATATACAGAGAATTGTACCATGTATAAATCAATGGTAGGTAGGATAAAAGTAGTGGTATGAGTGCAAAACAAACGGTACAATGTGCATATGACTATAATCGAATCGATAGTACTTGGTATCGTTCAAGGGATGACCGAGTTTCTCCCGGTTTCTTCTACCGGGCACCTTATTCTTACACGGACTCTGTTTGGTATAAGTGACAGTAACGGACTTGCCTTTGATGCTATTTTACACCTTGCTACAGCGGCAGCGGTGATGGTGTACTTGAGAAAAGATTTATTTTTACTCGCGCAAGCAGGACTTCGTAAGCTTGGTAAGTCTCCTGTGAACGAACGTGACGAAACATTGTTGTATGCACTGATGGTTGCGACTATCCCAGCGGTAGTTCTAGGACTCTCTCTTGAGTCGCTTATGGAATCAGTTTTTCGTTCGCCATTGTTAATAGCTGGGGTACTGATTGCAGGCTCATTTCTCTTTATGTATGCAGAGTGGACATATGAACACAAAAATCAAAACAACATCATCAATACACGAAAAGGACTCAAGATTGGGTTCTTCCAGGCTTTGGCTTTGATTCCGGGAATGTCACGTTCTGGAGCAACTATTTCCGGAGGTATGATTCTTGGTCTTTCCCGTGTGGAAGCAGCTCGGTTTGCGTTCTTGCTTGCTGTCCCGGTTGTAACTGGTGCTGGTTTAAAGAAATTTGTCCAAATGCTCGCAAGTGGAGAAGCGGTCTCATGGCTCCCTGTTCTATCAGGTGCAGTAGTGGCATTTGTAGTAGGTCTGGCAGCAATTCACTTTATGTTGGGATTTGTACGAAGTCATACCCTCTGGCCCTTTATTTGGTATCGTATTATCTTAGCGTGTTTTATCGTATTTGTATTTTTCTTTGGTTGAGGTCTATCACATCATGCTCGTGCATATACAAAAAGAAACATCGGAGGATATCCTCCGATGTTGTCGTTCATTCGTTATTGCTTAGGGGTTCCCAGCGGACGTTAAATTGCAGAAGGCGAGATGTCCACGGTACAAATCACCGATCTGTTTTTCGAGTGCTTGCAATTTCTTTGTCTTATCAGAAACTTTTTGTTCTGCATCGACAAGCCGTCTTTTGAGGTTGCTATTTGTTGATGTTACTTTCCTCAGCTCCTCATCTTGGGAGGTGATGGTCTTAGCTTGCTTAGACAGCTTCACTTTGAGCTCGTCAATCTCTTTCATAAGACGCTCGTTCCGCAGTTCTTGGTTTTTGATTTGTTCCAGCAGAGGATCTGCCTTATGTTGAATTTGGTTTTTCTGCCGTGTGAGGACAGTAATTTTTCCCTTTTGTTTACTTATTTCTGCTTTCAGGCTTGCGATAGTTTCTTTTGCCATTGGGTTTTCTCCTTTTAAGGGCGTCAATCTACATACAAAACTACCACTTTATTTTTTTTTGTCAATAGTTGGGGTGAAATTATGTATCAAAATCAGTTTTATCAAGACCTGCTTGTCTTACAATAGATCGGAATGTCCCGTACGGTATTGCTTTCTTAGGCGTAGGTATAATTACTGTACGTGGAGTAGGTGTATTGCACCGATATTTTGCATGACTACCGCGTTGCGATACAAAATAAAAACCGTGTTGTTCAAGTACACGGATAATATATTTTGAAGAGTGTTGCGCTGGCATTATTAGACAGTGATTATTTCTGGCTCAAAGACTGTCTGAATATCAGTTACGTCTGAATCTTCAAAATATAATTCAAGTGCTTCACGTAGATTGTGAATCGCTTCTTGTTTTGTATCACCAAAACTAGAGACATCCACGTTTAAAGACTGAGCGACGTAGTGGTCTCCCTCTTTCCAGATAACATTTTTGAAAGCTGAAATATTCATATTTTTACTATAGCACGCTTTTTTACTAATACAACAGAGTGTTGTCATTGTGTATAAAAACAACACACGCCGGAGGTGTGTGTTTGGGTCTGGAGAAGACTTCATTTGTTTTTTGTCAATGGTTGGGGTGAAAAAGAACCGTGGGCTTCGCCCACGGTTCTTTTTGCGCTTGTTTTAGAAAAGTAATGAATGCGTCATTGAGACATCTTCTTTAGTGGTCCAAG
>CAZQWL010000007.1:12849-16365 GCA_964597225.1 uncultured Candidatus Saccharibacteria bacterium
AATGAATGCGTCATTGAGACATCTTCTTTAGTGGTCCAAGTGGAAGTGTCTAGTGGAATATCTTTCTTTCGATATCCGTCTTTGAATTTCACAAAACTATTCTCGAGTGCGAAGTCAAAGAGTTTCTTGGTTACTTTTACATCTTGTTCACAGTACTTCATAATTTCTTTAATTTTGCCTTCACGCCACCATCGTACCGCTTGAAGACCATCGGCACTTTTCTTTGTGTTTAATGTTGCTGAAGCAACTGAGTCCAGGCGCAGTCGTCGCCCGAGCGAGTCTCGAATACTTACCAGTAAGTCGATGCTTTTTATCTGAGTGAGATCTCCGGGATAGTATTTATCCAAGAGTGGTATGTCGAAGTGTTCTCCATTGTAGGTCACCAATGCATCAGCGCGTTCAAGAATAGGCCATACTTGCTGTAGGTCATCGACATGCACGGTGGTATAGGTGTCGGTGTCACTTTCGTAAAAGGTAGCCACAGAGATGTCGAGGTCTGCAGCGTTATTCGAACCAACTTCCTCGAAGAGGTTTTGGGTCTCAAGGTCGTAAACCACGTAGTTTATTTTGTAGTTTGGGTTAGCCATTTTGCAATAGTTTCTCAATAAGTTCTTCAGCGGTGCCAGAAATTTCACTTTGTTCAAAGAGGTTCTTTATCGTATATGTCTTATTCTTGATTTCGTCTTCTCCGAGTACTAGTACATACTCGATAAATCTATCTGATGCAATTGAGATTTTCTTACCAACTTTTTTAGAACTTAAGTCGACTGAAGTAGTAATACCGGTAACTCGGAATTCTTGTGCAATTTTCTGAGCCTCGATATTTTCCGAAGGACTTGTTGGAAGTATGCATAATGTAGGCGAGGTAATATCGGTTGCCATAAGGTCGTGACTAATAAGGAAGTCGCGGAGCGTAACATCACCAAAGCCAAATCCTATACCAGAAATCGGTTCACCTCCGAACATTTCGGTAAGGTTGTCGTAGCGACCACCGCCCATCATTGAACGGTTGTTCTCTGGGTCGAGGTCTACTACTTCAAAGACTACTCCTGTGTAGTAATCGAAACCTCGAATGATAGTTGGGTCAAACACAATAGGGCAATGCATGTCGGCCATTGTTGTAATAAGGGTCTGAAGGTCGGTGTATGCTTCGGAGTCTTTAATACACTCAGGCACAACGTTTAGATTATCTGCATTAAGGAACTTGAGCACATCGGATATTTTGTCGCCAACAGCTTCAGTCATTTTCTTCTTGAATTCAGACACTTCCATCTTGTTCTTCCTATCTGCAAGGCGTGTGGCCGCTAGTCGTTCCTCCGTATCAAGGCCAAGTGCTTCATATAGTGTGTCGAGCAACTTTCGGCTAGATACATGTATTGCGTATTGATCACCATTAACAGCCCCGAAATTTTTGAATATTTCGTTCGCTAGAAGAATTATTTCTATGTCAGCTGAAACGTCATCTACGCCAAAGATGTCACAATTTAGCTGCCAGTGCTCACGTAGACGCCCACGTTGCATCCGTTCATATCGAAATAGGTTGGGAATTGAGTACCATCGTACCGGAAAGGTTAAGTCACGACGTTTTCCTGCGACCATTCGGGCTACAGTGGGTGTCATCTCTGGACGAAGTGTTACTTCGCGGTCGCCACGGTCGGTGAAAGTGTAGGTTTGCTCGTTTACCATTTCTTCGTTCACTGCACCTTTGCTCTTATAAAGAGAAGAGGGTTCAAGAATAGAAGCATCATATTGCTCGAAGCCAAAATGCTCTGCAGTCATGCGCCAGACATCAAACATATATCGCTGAACGGCCATATCTTCTGGGTAAAAGTCACGTACACCTTTGTACGGATCAGTGGATAGTTTTCCTGAGTTATTCATAGTGGAATTGTAATTTAGAGAGTTAATTATTGCAAATTATGTCTTTTGGTCTGTGTGGCACTGTGTATTTCCATTAAGTCGTCTGCTGCCTTCAGAATCGTTGCTTTAAGTTCACGTGGGTGAGGCATGCTTCTGGTACGGAATTCTGATTCATGATTACCGCTCGCAGTCTCAGCTTCGACAGTACCATAGTGTAAAAAAGTAGCAATGATGCCATTAATTTCTATGTTCACATCTTGCAGTTTTTCCAGTCGGAAACTCCCGATGTGTCGCTTGAAGAGTGATACTTGGTCGATGACGATGATACGACGGTCGGTAACAACCCAGATATCCAGATGATATGTGGTCCACATATGGGCGAGTGTCATCCAGTTTATTAAAAGCCAGAAAGAATAGAAGTAGATGAAGTATGAAGTGTAGTTAGATAGTTCAATATCAATAGTCGATGCATGTTGTGCTGAGAGTATCCCCACCGTAACCCATCCAAGTAGCGGAGCGATTGCAATAACTGCAATACTCATAGAACGTGAAAGAATAACAAACCAATGCTTATGGGCAATTTTGATTATTTTCTCGTCTTCTTCGAGTTGAATTTTCTCAAATAACATATTATAGAGTGGTGAGTGTAACAAGCATACCTAAGAAGAGAAATGCACTGACGCCAAGATACACTGAGAGCATCAGGATAGATTTTGCTTTGTTGGTGCCGTATGCCATCAAGTGATACGCAATACTAAGACTAAACCCAACAAAGATAAGTGTAATGACATAGAACGAACCTTCAAGGCCAATGTTCAATATATGAGTAAGGGTGCTACTTGCTATCATAGACTTATTCTAACACTAGAATGCTATATCTCTCTACTTGGTATTGGTCGGTATGTGTAGTACATGAAAAATTATGTACCATAGCAAGTTGTGTAATAGGCTTGCTTTGTTCAGGCTCATGCTCTATCCAGAGTTGCCCGTTCTTTGTGAGATACTTTGGAGCCTGCTCGATAATTTTCTGTATACATTCCATACCGTCAGATCCACCATAAAGAGCCAAGTGAGGCTCGTGCATTTTCACCGATTTTTCGGCACGGTCTATAGCTGGATCGATGTATGGGGGATTGGTCAAAATGAAATCATATTTCCCAACAATATTTTCAAACAAATCACTCTCAATCACAGAATACACTAATTGATTGGAGTATTCAGGTAGGTTATTTTCAATATTTTTCTGAATTGTAGAGAGGTGGGCAGAATCGATTTCACTAAAAGTCATCTGTGCGGAAGGTGTAGCCTTCGCCACTGCAACACCAATAGATCCGCTCCCTGCACACAAGTCCAATATCCGAAGGGGATGACCCTTCGGATATCGTTGCTGGATTTCAACGATTGCTTTTTCTGTCCAGTATTCAGTTTCAGGTCGGGGGATTAACGGATGAGAGTCGAGGTAGATAGTGCAAGTAAGGAAAGGGATTGACCCGATAAGATAAGCAAGTGGCGTACCAGATTTCAGTAACTCCAAATCGGTGAAAAATGCTTCGCATTTTTCACCTTTATATTTTTCATTTAATAACCATTTTTCTTCTTGGTTCATATCAGAACCATACCAGTAATAACTTTTTGTATCGTATTGACAATATATAT
>CAZQWL010000008.1:0-16353 GCA_964597225.1 uncultured Candidatus Saccharibacteria bacterium
ACAACGATACTGTGGATCTAGATCCAAAGAGTGCTGAGTATATGGAAACTGTATATTCTGATATTGAGAAACCAGTGATTGAATATACTTTTGAAAAAGGGGACAAGGTGAATACAGTATCAGAGGCAGCTCTTGAAGTGTGGGAGAAGAACTCGAGTGTCATTGAGAAGTCGGTAACTAAGAGTGCATTCTTGTCCGCAATGTGGGGCGTTATTGCCGATATGGAGAAGGACTTAAAGTTATCAAAGCAAATTACCATGGATATGTCTATGGATTCAACAGATATCCATCATGTTCATTCGGGTGAAACAATTGAGTTGCAAGCGTTTTATGAGTTGATTAATAAGAAACTTTCATAATATGTCTACTCAGCTTACATCACAACAGTTGCAGACATTAGGTATGACCTCGATGACTACAGGACAGCGAGAAGCCTTTCTTGAGAAAATTGGAAAGATGGTATTTGATAGTTCGATAGTCAGGTTACTTGAAACTCTCAATGATGATCAAATCCATGCGCTGAATCATGCACTTGAGGCAAATGAATCTTTCGAAGGAGTATTGCAGTATCTACAGGTAACATACCCATTATTTATGACATACATGCAGGAAGTACAGGAGAAGTTTGTGGAAGATTTTATGGGTCAGATGCAGGTAGCTTGATAGATATACACAGGACACCAAAGGACGGCAGGCGAAGCCTGCCGTCCTTTGGTGTATACTGTATGCAATATGTCAGATGTGACAGGAGGTTCTTTAGTACAAGGTTCTTCAGCGTTAGATTCAAACGCAGTTTTTAATCTGCACGATGAAAAAGACGTTGTTACATTACTACGGAGAATTCACCAAGCACCATTACCAGTTGATCATAAAAATGAATTACGTGATGCTGTTTTTTCATACCGAAGTACACCCGAAGGTGCAGTAACTGATGAACTTAAAGCTCTATTTTTAGAACAAGGATTCAACATAGACACAAAACAGTCTTTTTCAAAGCTTACTAAAAAGCCTGAAAAAAAGTTTGTACAAAGTCGCCTTGGCTCAACACGCCCAAGTCCAATTTTTGCTTCGACAGCCATATCATCTGTGCAAAAAGAAGCAGAAGAATTACCTGTAGAATCTAAACTTCCTACAGAGGAACAAAAAATTGTTCCTGAAGCATCTAAACTCCAAGTACCACCCGCTCCAGAGCCAGTAGAAGTACCAACAGAAATTGTGGCGCCAAAAAGCTCGGAAGTAAACGTTGCATCACCTGTAGAAAATCCTGCTGTTCCTACTGCATCAACAAATGCACCAGAGCGAATTAAAGAAATTAAAAAATCAGTAAACCTCCTTGTGGGGAATCCTGTAAATTTGATTGATGTTAATAATGAAGTGGGGCGTGAATACATGAACTCACTCTTAGACGCTATGAAGAAAAATAATGGAGGTTCTTCGTCTGAGGTACATGATGCAATGGAACGTCTTGAAAAAGCGTTTGTCTCAGTGAAACAAACAGTTGAGTCAAACAAAGGAAAAATCTCCTCAGAAAAAGAAATCCCAAAGACTCCACAAGAACCCACGGCAACCCCAATCCCACCACCTGTTGCTGAAAATGTTCCTGAGGTAAAGCTAGAAATTCCCACTCAAGAAACCAAAAAAGAAGAAAAGCCTGCACCAGTATCTGGGTTTGCTTCCGTACACCAAACACACGTTGAGGAACAGAAAGCAACTCCGTCTCCAGTAGTGTCGGTACCTAAGATACCGTCCGTACCAAAGAATCCTCGTGTTATTCAAGAGTCAGTTAACGAACCTTCTGAGCCTTTGCAAACAACCCCAGCAGCGAATACAACAAGGGGTATTATGTCTGTTGCAAAGGAGAAGCAAATACAAGACTTGCTTACGTCACAGAAACAAGCAGCTGCAGTTACTGACCAACAAAAAGAAACAGCAAGGATAGCATCAATGGATCCACTAATGACACCAGAGGTGACAAGCGGCTTGCAACAACTTCTCTCTGAGTGGGCATTGTTTAAAAGTAGCGGTATTTTCGGGACTGGAGGAAGTGGCATGGAACACCCTTTATATAAGCAATTAGCAAATCTGAACATGGCTGCAGTGATTGCAGGCCGCTTTGAAGGAGCATCTCCCCAAGTAAAACGGAGTATCACAGATTATATGAATGGTTGGCGATACGAAGAAGGAATTATGCAAGAACAAGGTGAGTTATTTGAACATTACCTCCGTCGTGTTATCAAACATATCTTGGATAAACGCCCTGCCGTCCCAAAAGAGTAGGCAGTGCACGTTGTGCTGTTTTATACGGGTAGACTGAAACAGAAGATTGCCTCATAATACCAATATGATTAATCACCACGCAGTTGTCTGTATTGCAGATTCACTTGAAGATTCGCTAGTTCCTGAAGTATATAAAACTCAATCAAGTGATGTTACGCATATCATTCTTGATAGATTTAGTATTGATGATGCACGCCAATTATCGGTAGATGCATTGCAGAAACCAGTCGATTCAGAATATCGTGTATTTGTCTTGGTGGTAAAAAAACTCCCTGAGGAATCACAAAACGCACTACTTAAACTTTTTGAAGAGCCACCTACCCAAACTCGTTTTTACATCGTACTTCCTCAAGCAGGTATGATGATTCCGACGTTGCATTCACGTGTGTATGTAGAGACCTCAGAAGAGGGTGGGGCGGTGTCTGCGAAGAATGATACATTTGCCTCATTCCTTGCAGACACCTACGCCGACCGACTGACAACCATCGCGAGCATCACAAAGAAAAAAGAGTTACAAACTATCGAAGACATTATTCGCGGTGTTGAGGAGTATGCATCAAAGCGTTCTGTTAAAAACCCTGAGCTCTTGTCCTCCATTCTCTTTGTTCGTAAGTATGCTAAAACTCCTGGTGCATCTGCAAAAATGCTCCTGGAAGAGCTTGCTTTATCGCTACCTGTGGTAAAATAGTCTCATAATTACAATAGATATTTATGATAGATTTTGATGTACGAGGAAAGGAGATTGTCGATTGGCTGAATACTGAATACGATGGAATTCGTACAGGACAAGCAACTCCAGCACTTTTGGATAATATTAAAGTAGAAAGCTATGGAAGTATGATGCCACTAAACCAAGTTGGTACAGTGGGTGTTGAAGATGCCAGAACACTCAGAATTTCTCTCTGGGATGCAGGAGGCATACCCTCAGTTGAGAAAGCACTTCGAGAGGCAGACTTAGGTGTATCTGTTGCTACGGACTCTGCAGGATTGAGAGTTATTTTCCCTGAGTTAACCAGTGACCGACGAGTCCAACTACTAAAACTTGCTAAGAGTAAGTTAGAAGATGCACGAGTATCAGTGCGAAGTGCGCGTGATGAAATCATGAAAGATTTAGACAAACAACAGAAAGCTGGCGACATCAGTGAGGATGACAAATTTACACAAAAAGAAGAAATCCAAAAAAAAGTAGATGCAGTAAATACTGAATTGGAAGGTCTGTACGATAAAAAAGAGACTGAAGTAAGTGCGTAATATTCACAACTAATAACTAACAGCTAATCGATAACTACTAACCATGTCAATTCTTTTATTTTTTCTTGTACTATTTGTACTTATTCTTGTGCACGAATGGGGTCACTTTATTGTGGCAAAGAAGACAGGAATGCGTGTAGATGAGTTTGGTATTGGATTCCCTCCGAAATTATTTGGGAAGAAATGGCATGGAACGGAGTATACCTTTAATTTATTACCTATTGGTGGGTTTGTAAAAATCGCTGGTGAAAACGCTGAAGATAGTGATTCAGATGGTGTTGTACCGAGTGATTCTTTTTCTGCGAAAAGTAAATGGGCGCAAGCAGCGGTGCTCATTGCAGGTGTAACAATGAATGTATTATTCGCCTGGGTATTATTCGCAGGTGTGTTTATGATTGGACTACCCACTGCAGTAGATGAAGCTTCAGCGACAGATGATGCTCATCTGACTATTACCCACGTGCTTGCTGAAGGTCCTGCAGCCACAGCTCAAATCCCTTTGGGAGCTGAGATTATTACACTTGCAACTGCTGACACAGAAGAAGAGAAACTTACCCCGGCATCTTTCCAGGAATTTACCAGAACGCACGGTGAGGAAATTATTACAATTTCATATATTGATAATGGAGAAGCTAAAAAAGTTTCACTTACCCCTGAAAGAGGACTTATTGCTGATGCTCCCGAGACTCCTGCAATTGGCGTTGCCGTATCATTGGTAGAAACAGTTTCGCTCCCTGTCCACTTAGCATTTGTTGAAGCAACAAAGACGACGGTTCGTTCTATAGGGGCTATTACAGTGGGTATTACATCGCTTGCTATAGAAAGTACGAAGGGAACTGCTGATTTTTCTGAAGTGGCTGGCCCTATTGGTATTGTCGGTTTAGTAGGTGATGCAGCTGAATTTGGATTGACTTCACTTCTTATGTTTACCGCTATTATTTCCTTGAATCTTGCAGTTATTAACATGCTTCCATTTCCAGCACTTGATGGGGGTCGGTTGGTTATGGTGGGTATTGAAGCAGTCACACGCAGGCCAATTAATCCAGTGTGGGTAGGTCGTGTGAATTTAGTCGGATTTGTTTTATTGCTCGTATTGATGGTAGCGGTCACTTGGAATGATGTATTAAAGTTATTATAATTTATGGAAACCACGACACTTATAGGAATAATAGGAGCCGGAATTATTTTAATCGCTTTTTTACTCAATCAAGCAGGGAAAATGACCGCAGAGTCAAAGTGGTACGACGCAATCAATGCAACAGGATCACTTATCCTAGTAGTATATGCAGTTCTCCTTAACAGTGCGCCATTTGTCATACTTAATGTCGTTTGGTTGTTAGTTTCGGCACACGGGTTGTTTAAAAGAAAATAAATAGAAGAAAACCCACGACGTACGTCGAGGTTTTCGACTATTCGCGGGGTTCGTGTTTTTAAGATGATTCGCGCTTTGCAACAATGATGATGATGGCCAGTGCGCAAAACACTGGTACAGGCCATAAATACATCAGACTGAATCCCTCAGTCATCAGAGATGTGTACGTTACATAAAGTGCATAAACGAAAGTACACAGCAGTGTCAATAAGACAACTCCTAGTGAAAGATCATATATTTTCATTTCTTTACCTCCTAAAGAACACAATGACATTTATATAGAATTAGTCAAGTTTTTTGAATTGAGTTAAGAAGAAGGGTATACCCCGCACCACTCCCTTTTGCGAAAAAGAGTGGTGCGGGGTATTATAGTGGAACTTAAAGAGAGTGTACTTAATACTAAGAACCACCAACTAATTAACAACCATGCGACAATCAAAACTTTTCACAAAAACAAAGAAAGATGCACCTGCAGACGAAGTGTCGAAAAATGCACAGTTACTTATAAAGGCAGGGTATATTTATAAAAATATGGCAGGAGCGTATACGTTTTTACCCTTGGGACTTTGTGTGGTTAATAAAGTAAAAGACATTATTCGTGAAGAGATGGATGCTATTGGTGGACAAGAAATGCACATGCCATCACTACAAAAGCCAGACTTGTGGAAGAAAACCGACCGGTGGGATGAAGATAAGGTTGATGTGTGGTTTAAAACAGACTTGAAGGCTGGTGGCGAGGTCGGCTTTGCGTGGACACATGAAGAAGCTATTACAGAACTGATGCGGCAGTATATAGATTCATATAAAGATTTACCTTTTTTCCCGTATCAAATTCAGACAAAATTTAGAAATGAAATGCGCGCGAAGAGTGGTATTATGCGCACTCGCGAGTTTGACATGAAAGACCTGTACTCTTTTTGTGCTACACAAGAGCAGCATGATGCTTTTTATGAAGCATGTGCGATTGCTTATATGAAAATCTTTGATCGTTTAGGCATAGGAGAGAAGACATATAAAACATTTGCATCAGGTGGAGCCTTTACAAAGTTTAGTCATGAATTTCAGACCCTTACAGAAGCAGGAGAAGATATTGTGTATGTAAATGAAGAAAAGGGCATTGCGGTGAATGAAGAAGTTCTTAGTGAAGTTGATCTCAGTGAGTTAGGTGTTAATAAGGAAGAGCTCACAGAAAAGAAAAGTATCGAAGTAGGTAATATTTTTTCACTAGGGACAAAATTCTCTGAAGCACTTGGACTTACATATAAAGATGAAGAGGGGAATGATCAGCCTGTTATTATGGGTTCATACGGCATTGGACCTGCTCGCGCAATGGGTACTATTGTAGACCTACTCTCTGACGAAAAAGGAATCGTATGGCCAGAGAGTGTTGCACCATACCAAGTACACTTAGTTGGGCTTAATGGTGACGATTCAGAGATTAAAGATTGGACTGATGGTATGTATACTGCACTCCAAGCACGAGGTGTGGAGGTATTGTATGATGACAGGGATGCACGACCAGGTAATAAATTTGCAGATTCAGACTTGCTTGGTATTCCGTATCGCGTAGTTGCAAGCAAGAAGATGAAAGAAGAAGGAAAATTTGAAATAGTGGAGCGAAAAACAGGTGAAGTCACGTATGTGAGCGAGAAAGAATTATACACTCAGTTCAACACGACATAATATTCTATAAAATGCAGATACGAAAATACATTGATAATATGGTTTCTGCAGTGTCTACCGACATTGGTATTGATCTTGGAACCGCAAATACACTTGTGTATATAAAAGGTAAAGGGATTGTTTTGAACGAACCCACTATCGTTGCAATCAACAGAAAGACGGGGCAGCTCGTTGCCGTTGGTAGTGAAGCAAAGACTATGTTGGGGCGTACTCCAAACCATATTGAAGTAATTCGTCCATTGGTAGATGGAGTGATTTCTGACTTTGAAGTGACCGAAGAAATGGTTGCATATTTGATTGGGAAGGTGCGGGATGATATGCGAAGTATTATCGCACCACGCGTACTTGTAGGGGTCCCTTCAGGTATTACCAACGTAGAGATGCGTGCAGCACGCGATGCAGTAAAGAATGCTGGTGCGCGAGAGGTATTTCTTATTGAAGAACCAATGGCCGCATCTATTGGTGCGAAGCTTCCTGTGGGAAAGGCAGTGGGAAATATGATTATTGATATTGGGGGTGGTAATACAGACATTGCAGTCATATCACTCAATGGAATTGTTGTTGCAAAAAACCTTCGTGTTGCTGGAGATCATCTCAACGCAGCGATTGTGAGCTATATTCGAGATCAGTTTAAGGTGCTCGTAGGTGACAAGACAGCAGAAGATGCAAAAGTAATGCTTTCTTCAATCTTTCAAAACGAAGATGAGAAAGAAATGGTTGTGCGTGGTCGGGATGTCGTTACAGGACTTCCGCGAGAAGTAATTATTACAGAAACTGATATTCGAGAAGCAATCTCGGGTTGTATGGATTCTATTGTAGAAACAGTGCGTGTAGTACTTGAAAAGACTCCTCCAGAAGTATTGTCCGACGTGATGCAACGTGGGATACATATTGCAGGAGGAGGTGCACTTATTCCTGGCTTGGCACCATTACTCCAGGACATGATGCAAGTACCCGTGTTTATAGTGCCAGATCCATTGCGTGCGGTTGTGCGGGGAACTGGTATAGTATTAGAGAACTTAGATTCATATGAAGAAATTCTCGTCGATAACGAGGGTGAACTCTCGCCGTACCTCTCAGAATAAAAAACTTCGTACCATAGCACTCACTGCTCTGGTGTGTATTGTGTTGCTTTTTTTGCTCCCGCGAGTATTTGTCGTAGTAGCTTCAGTCATAGTCGCCCCAGTAAATAGTGTAAAGCACTGGGTGACAGACTCGAGTGCTAGTCTTCCTCAATACTTTAGGAATCGTTCAGAGTTAGTTGAAGAATTAAAAACACTTCGCTCAGAAGTTTCATTAACTGGTAATAAATTTACGATAAAGGCCTTAGAAAAGGAGAATGAAACTCTTCGGAGTCTGTTAGGTAATGCAGAAAACGAAAGAATCCTTGCAGGTATTATTGGTCGTCCTGGAGTACTTCCGTATGATTCGCTCATGCTCGACCGAGGGAAAAATGATGGAATTATTCAAGGGGCACCAGTGTTTATTGGTGAGGATACTGTGATTGGTGTCATTAAAAATGCAACAGCTCATACTTCATTGGTTGAGCTCATTACAACTGACGGTTTTCAGGCTACCGTCTATATCATTGGGCCAGATATCTACACTAATGCACTTGGTATTGGTGGAGGACAGATGCGTGTAGGTGTACCCCAAGGGATTACGTTGACTGAGGGTGATCTCGTAGTGCTTCCTTCAGTGGATTCAGGAGTCTATGGTGAAATTAGCGTGGTGCAGTCCGAGGCATCACGCCCTGAGCAGTATGGATACGTCTCACCCAAGATGCCTATTGCAAGTATTCGCTTTGTATCTGTTGGAAGGACACCTCTACAAAACATCTCTTTTGAAGATGCTCAGGAAATTCTAAAGGAAACCATAACAACGGTCTTTACTGTGCCTGTCCCAGACAATATCTTGGTTGATACAGAGTTTGGCACATCAACAGGATCCACAACAGAAATAACTGATACCCATGAAGAATAATATTTTCAGAATTACATTGTTTATTGTAACAATGGTATGTGGATTCACTGGACCGTTATGGCTTTTTGCTTGTGGAGTGATAGCCTATTCCTTTTTATATTTTGGTATTGAACTCATCTTCATAGCCGTTGCTGTCGATGCATATTTCGGATATGCAGAAAATAGTTATTATCTATACACACTAGGCACGACAGCAGTTTTATTTCTCGCCCAGTATCTCAAACCCCGTCTTTCTCTGTATAATAGATAATAAATGTTTTGGAAACAAAAAAAAAGGAAGAAAGTAGCATTTGAGGAGATCTTTATGGACTCTTCGAACCTGCCTTCATTTAACCAAGGACGGATGGAAGGGAAGCGAGAGCTTCCTATCACGGTATACAATGTCGGTGTAGTGGCAGTAGTCTTTGTGTTGATTGCGCTTTGGTTCTTGTGGAAGATGTACTCTTTGCAGATTACCCAAGGAGCTGAATTTCGGGATATTAGTGAAAATAATAGCTTAGATACGACTGTCATTATTGCAGAGCGAGGAGTTGTGTATGACCGCAACGGTGAATTGCTTGCATGGAACGAGCCAGATAAGGAAGGGGTATATTCATTCCCTGTGCGAGCATACACTGACCGCATGGGTCTCGGGCAACTTATCGGATATGTGAGTTACCCTTTGAAGGATAAAAAAGGATTTTACTATAGAACTGAATACATTGGGCGTAATGGAGTTGAGTCATCATATAATAATATTCTTTCAGGCACTAATGGCCAACAGATTATTGAGACTGATGCACTTGGTGCGGTCATTGGTGAACATGTGGTAGATGCATCTACGGCGGGTGATGAACTCACACTCTCACTGGATGTGCGTCTGTCTGAAGCGATGTACGACATTATTGCGACCTCTAGTATACAAGCAGGTTTCAGAAGTGGTGCTGCTGCAATTATGGATGTACACACTGGAGAGATTCTTGCTATGACTAGCTTTCCTTCATATGATCCAGAAGTAATGGCTGATGGTGATGATGTAGATCTTATTACAAAATATAATACTGACCCGCAGTTTCCGTTTTTAAATAAAGTGTTTGCGGGTGTGTATGTTCCGGGATCTATTGTGAAGCCCTTTGTGGCATATGCGGGCCTTGTGGAAGGTATTATTACCGAACACACAAGAATATACAGTAATGGAGCATTGGTGATTCCAAATCCCTATACCCCAAGTCAGCCTTCACGATTTGCCGACTGGCGTACCCAGGGTGATATGACGGTGCGTGATGCATTGGCATATTCTTCAAATGTATTTTTTTACCTTATTGGTGGTGGTTTGCCGCAAAATGCGGTTCCTCAAGCAGGATTAGATTATGCATTTCCAGGTCTAGGTATCAAAAAACTTGATGAATATTTTGAATTTTTTGGATTTGGACAGAAAACGGGAATTATTCTTGCTAATGAACAGAAGGGTGTAGTTCCGTCACCCGAATGGAAGCAAGAAGTGTTTGATGAAGACTGGAGGCTTGGGAATACATATCACTCATCTATTGGGCAATTTGGGTGGCAGGTAACCCCATTGCAAATGCTTGTTGCCTATAGTGCACTGGCAAATGGAGGGCGATTCTTTGTGCCACAAATATTAAAGGACGCTCAACCGGAGTATGTCGATAAGGAGCTAGATACACATGCGCTGAATGTAGTGCGTGAGGGTATGCATATGACAACAAATGCAGAAAGGGGTACAGCATTGGCTCTTGGTCGCCAAGCAATACCTATCGCTGCGAAGTCGGGTACCGCAGAGATTGGGTATGGTAATCAATTTGTAAACTCATGGGCTGCAGGGTATTTCCCCTATGAAGAACCAAAGTACGCATTTATTCTGATGATGGATAAGGCTCCAAGAAGTAACCGTCTAGGAGCAACTACAATCATGGGTGAGGTGATTACATGGATGGAGAAGAATACATCAAAATACCTTGGTTTAGAGGATACTATTGAAGAATAAATAGAGAATGAGAACTGTGGAAAACTCACCTGTTTGACCCGCGTCTTTTTCCGCGTATAATGAGCACAAACAAATTTACATATGAATGATACACAAGCATATTTGACGAAGGAAAAGTTCGCAGAATTGAAAATTGAATTAGAAAACCTAAAGACTGTTCGTCGTAAAGAGGTGGCTGAGTCACTTGAGTACGCACGAAGTCTAGGGGACCTTTCTGAAAACGCAGAATACCAAGAAGCGCGAGATATGCAGGCTGCTATCGAAGAACGAATTACACACCTTGAGAAAGTTATTAAGGAAGCAAAGATTGTAACGACAGACAAGTCTGATGTGGTGGGATTGGGGAATGAAGTGTGTATCCAGAAGAATGGAGAAAAGGGAAATATTTGCTACACCATTGTTGGTACAGAAGAAGCAAATATCCAAGACAAGAAGCTTTCATACCTTTCACCACTAGGTGAAGCACTTATAGGGAAGGGGAAGGGAGAAGAAATTGAATTTGAAACACCGGCAGGAAAGCAGAAGTATAAGTTGCTGAAGATTACGTAAATTCTCCACACATTGGAAAACAAAAGAACGGCGCCCAAGGCGCCGTTCTTTTGTTTTTGCTTTGCAAAACTCCTATTTAACGCTAGAATAGCTTCATTATGTCAGAAACTAATGAACTTCGCGTAGATCGCGAGCGAAAGAGAGATTTACTAAAAGAAGCAGGAATGAATCCGTATCCTGCGGAAACTAAACAAACACATACAATTGCTCAAGTGATTGAGACATTTGAATCTTTAAAGGAATCAAACGAAGAGTTTGTTTTGGTGGGTCGCGTTATGGCTTTTCGAGGACATGGTGCATTGGCTTTTCTTGATTTGTTTGATGGAACGGAACGTATTCAGGCTTTTTGTACTCAAGAAGCAATTGGTGAAGAGTCTTTTCAGCTCTTACAGAACGCTATCAGTACTGGTGATTTCATTGAGGTAGCAGGAAATGCTTTTGTAACTAAACGTGAGATGAACGCTATCGGTGTTACTTCATGGCGAGTGCTTACAAAAGCATTGGTATCAATGCCGACAGAACACTTTGGCATTAAGGATGAAGACGAACGATATCGTAAACGGTATCTTGATATTCTTTTGGATACTGAAGTTCGTGAAATGTTTAGAAAGAAAGCTTTGTTTTTGAAAGCTTCTCGGCGATTTATGGAGGATGAGGGATTTGAAGAAGTGCATACACCTACGCTGGAGACTACTACAGGTGGTGCTGAGGCAAATCCATTTGTGACCCATCATGATGACTATGATATCGATGTGTTCTTACGTATTTCAGTAGGGGAGTTGTGGCAGAAGCGTCTGATGGCTGCGGGTATTCCTAAGGTATTTGAAGTGGGAAGAGTGTATCGAAATGAAGGAACAAGCCCTGACCACTTGCAAGAGTTCACTAATATAGAATTTTACGCATCGTATATGAACTTTGATGAAGGGCTTGATTTACTTGAGCGTCACATTATGCATGTGCTTGATGAAGCATTTGACGGACAGCGAGTATTTACCATCAAAGATTTTGAAGTAGATTTTTCTAAGAAGTTTGAACGTATTGATTATGTAGAGACTATCCAGAATACAACTGGAATCAACGTAGTGACCGCATCTTATGAGGACATTCTTCACAAGGTAGAAGAACTTGGTATTGTGCACGAAGGGAATAATCGAGAGCGTCTGACTGATACACTTTGGAAATATTGTCGTAAGGGTGTTGCGGGGCCCGTATGGCTCACTGGACACCCGAAGCTTGTATCCCCACTGTCTAAAGAGTCAGACAAGAAGGACGGTACCGTGTACCGCGCTCAGCTGATTATGGCTGGAGCGGAGTTTAACAACTGTTTTGCAGAACTTAATGACCCAGAAGAGCAGAAAGAACGGTTTGAAGCACAGGCAGAGCTTCTTGCACAAGGTGATGGCGAGGCAATGATGCCTGACTGGGAGTTCGTAGAGATGCTTGAACACGGTATGCCACCAACATTTGGTGCATCGACACTCGGCGAACGTTTCTTCGCGTACTTGGTAAACAAACCAATTCGCGAGACACAGTATTTCCCACTGATGCGGACGAAGGATGATTCACAAGGCTAGCATAATACTTGGTATCTACATTCATACACAAGAAAACTTGTAAAGATTTTTATTTCTGTTACACTCGAAAGATATGTTACAAAACGTACATACATTTACGAATACGCATCCTCTGATGATGCGGCTATGGAAGCTTCCTCGAGAAGGTGTATTTGTTCAATGTAAGTGTGTAGGTTAGGTAACCACTCCAGAGGCGACAAAATACCCCTTCTCTATTAGAGAAGGGGTATTTTGTCGCCTCTGGAATAAGGTTCGTTGTAGCCATGCTGGTGGAGTCCGGAACTCGCCAGCATGGCGCCAAGGAAGCGTCGTGTTCTTTAACAGAGGAGAGTGGACAGATGCCTATACAATTAACAAACGATTTCGGTAGTATTACACTACGAGAAATTCAGAAGAAGATGCTCGATGGATATTCGGTGGTAAAAACACCACATGTTGGTAACCAGCATCCAAGTAATTTGGTCTGTGCATCACTGGGGGTACATCTCCATATGGTTTCCTTTACCACTGGTGAGCGTGATAAGAATTTTCACCCTCATCTCCGTATTGCAAACGGGTCGGCAAAAGAATTATGCTGTCCGAAACAATGGACACCATTTGCAAAAACAAACTGTGGTAAATCTCTAGAAGAGTATCATCAGAGTTCAGTGAAGGAATGTTTTACTGGTTTGCGCGTGACAACTGATGTGGAAATGCTTGCTAACCAAGGCATTTTTTCGGAAGATCTTCTTGAGGTGGCAACAGAATCCATGTCACACTTATGGTACCGTAGGGTAGACGAAGATGGTGTCGTGAGCAATGTTCGTGACCATCATCTTCCGCAACCCGAAGAGATTCTGTGCGATATTTTTGGTTTTAATAACCAAAAATCTGGATGGTTAGTTCCGAATCGAGCGTATGTTCTTTTTGATTGCATCATGCAGTCACTTGAGTCAGGTCGCGACGTCATCTACCATCTCGCCGGGCCCCAAATGATTGGGTATGTCGGGAATAAGATGAAATCTATCAGTAAAGCATATGATGCATTTCGTAGTCAGCATTCGCTGTATGAACTTCCTGAGATTTTGAAGTTACATGTTGTTCCAGTTGCATTATCGCGCTTCATTACCCATCAAGATCGTAAGAGTAGTCTGGATGAAGTAATGAAGACTGTTGCGTGGTATGAGTCACTAGAAAATCAGGAGAAAAGATATGCTGCTGAACGTTTTAGTGAGGTTGCAAACGAGTTTCCCGAATTCTTTACATCCATCGAGAATGCTACATGCATGTCTCAGTACGATGTGGCGAATTCTGAAGACCTGTATCTGTCTGATTGGATGCTAGATACTCCGTTAAATCGGGTGTCTAAGCTTCATAAGCAGTTCGCAAAGCATCTGAAGCTCTCCTAATAAACATTGTGTATCCCTCCATCTATACGGTGGCGGGGGACACATTTTAATACTTTATTAGTAAAAATTATTTTATGAAAATTATAGACCTGCACCAAGATTTGATGACACACATACGATTTAGGGATCAGTTTGGTCAATCTGAACAGACAAGCTTCGAAATGATTCAACAGAGCGATTTAGATGTTGTTGTCGCAACTGCTTTCCCGATGCCCCCAGATGATGATCAATATCATACATCCGTACATTCTTTGATAACTGAAGAATTAGATATGTATCAAGAGTATGTAGGTTCCCATGAGGGTTGGTCCCTTATAGAAAAAGGAAGTGATTTTAGAAATGCAGGAAAAAAGTTGCTATTACATATCGAAGGGCTTAATACGTTTGCAGATTCATTGGAGTGCTGGAAACAGATGGATGATTGGTACAAGCTAGGCGTTCGCTCAGTAGCAACACACTGGAATGTTGAAAATACTTTGGGCGGAGGCACTTTACAGCCGGAAAAAACCCTAACTGCATTAGGTGTTGAGATGATTGCATACCTTGAGAGGAAGCATATCATTTTTGACATGGCACATATGGGTCGAGCATCATTTGATGATGCTCTAAAAATAGTACGCCGACCTATATACATTAGTCACGGAAATGCTGATTCAGTTTGTTCAAACCTTCGAAATTATACCAACAGCCAATTACACTCTGTAGCAAAAAGTGATGGTGTAGTCGGCGTATTTTTCCCTAACACATTTGTTGTGGGGAAGGGTAGTCAGGGGACAGTTAAAGATGTGATAGATCATTTTCTACACATGAAGAAGATGATGGGTGTACGACATATTGCGATAGGTAGCGATTTTGGTGGAATAGTGACTGGCACGGTAGACGGGCTAGACTCTGTTGACTCTCTAGGTGTGCTATGGCATCACCTAGAAGCATCTGGGTTTACATCGCAGCAAATTGAAGACGTTGCCTACAACAATGCTCATAGAGTGATTACTTCACACTTGGGCTAGGTTGTAACATTTGTCGATATCCCTTGGTTGTAATGGACGATGGGCAACCCAACAATGGCAATCGAGATTGTTTGGACACGCACAAGGTGTGCAAGACGGTTATTGATGTGGTGCGTCAATGTCCAACTATTTGGGTATAAAAAAATAAAAGGTGCAGTCAGTTGACTGCACCTTTTCTTGTCTTATAGTACTGTCAGGAAAAAGACCTTACAACTGTAACCCATATGAGTGTTACAGACATTCCATTCAGGATTGTCCATGTCGGACCAGTGCCACATTAACGTGTGCCCACTTTCGGAAGTACCCGTAATCATATGGTTATGAGGCACAATTCTTTTGTGATGTGAGTATTTATATGCAAGGTACCCAAGAATTTTTGAATAATGCATCATACCGTCAACTTTACCCCGCATGAGGTCCCCGTCTTTTGTGTATACTGGGTTAAAGCGAGTTTTCAGTAATACAACAACTTTTTCTCCCTCTGAATTAAATTCAAGAAGTTCCTGGTATTCCTTCCAGAGAGTGTCCGTAAGGTCTGTTGAGTATTTATTTATTTCACGCAGATGGTTGGGTGACACTTCATCCACTGATTTTCCGCTCATTTCTGCGGTTAATATATCGTCTTTAATCAGTTCTTTTGATTTTGGCATAAAGTCCATAAAAGAAGTTGCAGGGAAAGCATTGTGGATGTCGAGCCCACCCGTGTACCGATTGCACTGTACAAGCGATTGGCTGGAAGTGAGTTCTGCAGCTGTGATACCGAGTTCTTTTTCGAGTAACTCAATTTCATTTATAGCTGTCATTTTTGCTGATTCATACACAGTCCGATGGCGATCATTCAGTTGCCATGCTTCAGAAAAAGTATCTCGATCAAGCATTGGGTCTACATCTTTGAATGTAGGATGTACGTCTCTTTCGTCAAACAGAAAGAACCGACGCTCCTTCATAAGTTTTAGAATTATTTTGTTAGCATATGAAGCTTGCTTAGATGTAAAGTTTGTCATTGTGGTGTTCCTTTCAAGAGTACCAAATATGTTAAAGATCAAAGGTGTCGCAATATGCGGTACCACTAGCACAGTATCAAACTTAATCTGATTTGCAAGAGGTTTACGTAACATCCATAGTGAGACTTGTTTTATGAGTACTGAATGAGTCATATACAGGGTCAATAATCATCATGGTTGAATACAGGTATTTTAAACCCCCCTTTTTTTACCTACATCAAAAACACAAGTCTATCTAGAAGCACCAGAAGGAAGGTAGCAAAACACTGACATACATT
>CAZQWL010000009.1:0-14234 GCA_964597225.1 uncultured Candidatus Saccharibacteria bacterium
TTATGGAAACCATGGAACTACCCGCAGACATACACCCGTTTTTTGTAGGAGTGCAGTATCACCCAGAGTTGCAGGCACGACCGTTGGCACCACATCCTCTTTTCACCGCCTTCATAAAATCCGCATATGAAAGCAAATAGCCTTCCAGCTACTTTGTCACGAGACATATTTTAATGGTCACGGTACGTTAAGTACCGCTTCCACTAAAACATGTCTCGCTCCGCGAATCTGTTTGGCTATTTGCTTTCATATGCAGATTCCAGCCTCCTACGAGTCTAAGTAGTAAAATCACGCAATCTACTGCGTTAAACTGCGAAAAAATCCTCTACACCGTACCATTAAGTACGGCTTGAGGATTTTTTCTTGTTCGCCTTGTATCCCACACAATGTTACTACTTAGACACTCTCGGTTAATTGAGTACATCAAATAAAAAATCAAGATATATGAGCTGATTTGTTTAGTGGTATACTATTGGTCTAACTAACGACTAAAAGCTAATAACTAAGGACTAAATTATGTTTCAGGGAAATTGGAAGTGTAGTAAGTGTGGAGGAGCGATTACAGAATTACCGTTTGAGCCTCGAGGTGAGTCAGGGCTTACCTGTCGCTCATGTTATGCAAAAGGAAAGTCTGAAGGTGAGATACCTATGGAGAGTGCTGCAGCCACATCAAGTGCTCCAGATATGCAAGATGTCCCCGAAGACGCAGGATTCGCAGGAGAACAGCCCCAAGCCCCTGAGTTTGAAGATGCCCCAGCTGCACCTACAGAAAAGCCAAAGTACACAGGAGACTGGAAGTGTGCAACCTGCGGCAACGCAATAACCAGTCTCCCATTTGAGCCCCGAAGCACAGAAAATCTCAAGTGCATAGATTGTTTCAAGAAGAGTAAAGCGTAAAGTAAACAAAAGCTTCTGTAAACAGTAGAGAACGATATAAAACTATGGTACTCTAATGCCCATGAAGCTACCTTACCCGATCGTCTAATGGTAGGACCACGGTTTTTGGTGCCGTTAATATAGGTTCGAGTCCTATTCGGGTAGCAATCGGCACGCCCCAAACATGCAAGTGTTTGGGGCGTTTGCCGTTGCTCGCCCGAATAGGACTCGAAAAGGTTGCCTACGGTTTTGAAGAATGAAAAATCGTGACAACCTATACTGCTCGTGTAACGAGAGAGATTCCTATTCGGGTAGCAATCAGCAGCCCCTAAACATGAACATGTTTAGGGGCTGCTTTTGTGTATACTAAACACATGACCGTCTCTAAAGAATAGGTAGAATACATCCTCGACCTCCTCTCACTCCTTGGGCCTTGGGCAGGTAGAAACATCGCGGATGTTTAGTGGGGTGTTGTTGAAGGTGGAAGGGAGGCAGCTTGGGATATTATTTAGTGAGACGTTGTATTTTAGGGTGACAGATGATGACTTGCAAGAAGAATATGCAAAGCGCGGGTCTACTCAGTTTTCATACACGCGGAAGGATAAGAAAGATTCGGTGATTATTAAAAATTGGTGGTCGGTGCCTGACGAGGCGATGGATAATGGTGAGGAGATGGTCAGACTCGCGTAGGAAGTGTTGGGGCAGTAGTGATGTATCACTAGGTGTATACTAAGTAGAGCTACTAGATAATTATTTTTGTATGAACAGTTTATTGATGAAGCGTATGGTGATTGGAAAGAGTCTAGGGTTTCTCTTTGGGCTGATTGCATTCTTTGTAATTCCGATGGTGCTGCCTGACGTGTCAATGATGATGCGTGCGGGGGTGCTTCTGTGGTACACGATGATGGGGGCGATGATTGCAGTGTTTGGTGTGATGGATTATCATCCGATTATAAAGATACAAATGAATGCGTGGTGCCGCGGTGCGATGATTGGTGCGAGCATGAATTTCATCTTGTTACTTGTTGCATATGATGCACTGGCACCGCATCTGGCGACTGCAACGGTCTTTACCGACATATCTCCGTTTTGGCTTGTGCTGGAGGGAGCAGTGGTCGGAGTTATTATTGATTTGATAGTAACGAAGAAAACAGGTGAAGGAGCAGTTTTGTGTGCAGGCGAGTAGTGACGCAGAAATAATAAAGACCAACTGTCTTGGATAGTTGGTCTTTATTGTTTCTATATAAAACGGTATGATATAGGCATATGAAACAAGTAATGATACGAGCTGCCATAGTAGCAGGGTGGGAAACATTTATGAGACGACCATGGTATCTCTTTGGATTATCGTTGGCATTTTTTGGATTATTTGTGGCAAGTATTGGAGATGCTGCAATTACTGCCTTTGCCGCAGTGTTATACGGGGGATATATTGCCATGATGATTAAGCACTTCCATGGTTCAAAGATTGAGTTTGATGACATGTTTGTGATTCAAGACCGGTGGGTATATTACGCAGGGCTTACCATAATCAAAACATTCTTCATTATCTTGGGATTGTTGTGTTTTATCGTACCAGGTGTGTATCTGTCAATACGTTGGATGTTTGCTGAGATTCTAGTTATTGACCAAAATATGAAGCCATTGGAAGCACTTAAGGCAAGTAGCAAGTTATCAGAAGGTGTTCGCGGAAAACTCTTTTGGATGTCTGTTGTGATGATTTTACTAATATTTTTAGGTCTTGTATTCTTTATAGTGGGAGCAATCGCAATGAGTGTCGTAGTGACGTTTGCATACATTAAGATATACGAGGATTTGAAGCCAAAACTTTCTGAATCTATAGATGTTCCTGCTACTCCCGAGATGTCCCAAGAAACAGTTGCATAAAACTTCTAATATGCTTTAATATTCCGTACAAAGCACGCTCCATTGCAGAAATGTTCTGTTAAAGGAAACTTGAAACGGTGAAGTGTAGGTTTGTAGTTAAAAGATAATCCTCATTTCAAGATGACAGGAAAAATTGCACGAGTAACAGACCGAGGTTTCGGTTTCATTACTCCTGACGAAGGAGACAAAGATGTTTTCTTTCACGCTAAGGATCTTATTGAAGCAGAATTCAATGATCTTCAGGAAGGCGACGCAGTTACATTTGATATCGAAGAAGGACCAAAAGGTCCTGCTGCGGCAAATGTTGCTCTCGTAGAAGCGTAAAAAAATAAAAACCCCATGAGCCTCGGCTCCTGGGGTTTTTATTAATTATGTAAAAGAACATCCGTACGGGTGTTCTTTTGGGTGTATGTTGAAAGTATGAATATATACATTGTAATCATTGCGCTGTTGCTTGGGGGAGTGACGTCCCTTGGATTCCAAGTGGTACAAGCGCCCGAAGAGAAGAGATGGTGTCTGATACAGACGTTGTAAAACAAGATGAGTCTGACGATACTACGCCAGTAGGAGTCTTAGAGAAAGAAGAATCTGAGGTAAAAGATCCTATGGTATCAGGTAAAATTATTAATCTTAGTGGATCAAACCTGTCGAAGGTCTCTGGTTACGTTTTTGATACAAGAAGTATCACAACACTCGATATTGTAGACGATGTGATTTTGGGCTTATTTTAGTAAGCTGCTTTTTGAGCGTATATGGATATAGTCCTTCGCTTCCGTGCTTTACCTTTAGACTTATGTTTATGTGAAGCATAGGTTTTATGTACAATAAATTTTTCTTCAAGAAAATCAAGCAAAGATGCCTCGCTGTATACATGCTCTTGCACACCGATAACAGGATGTATGTATGAGTCTTCTTCGGTTCCAGGCCGTTCTTCTATAAGTCGTCGTGTATGAATGTCCTCATCCTTTAGGAACGTTTTCATAAATAAGTATCCTCCAGGTTTAAGTACACGATAGATTTCATCACGTAGTAATGTGCGGTCTTCTTTACTGAGGAAGTGAGAACTCATCATGTCTAATGCAAGCATTTGAGAATTATCGGGGATATCAGAGTGCAATCCTGCCATGTTTCGTACTTCATACTTTAGGTGCGCCCCTTCTTGCTCGGCGAGCATCTTTGCTTCCTTGATAGCAGCTCCCGAAGAGTCGTTGCCAATACCATGCATTCCATATGAGCCTGCAAGGTAGAGAAGGTTTCGCCCGTTACCACATCCAAAGTCAACTACTGATGAAGTAGGGTTTAAAAGCGTGCGTTTGGTAGTGCGTTCAAGCCATCGGGTAAATTTTTCCAAATCACCACTTACCTCAACTGACATCGAAAGGTGTTCAGCTTTAGTATATTCTTGATCCCAAAATGCCGTGCCATGACGGTTGTTTTTTCTGTTTTTTACGTGTCGTGCCATATCGTTTTTTTAGTATGCCAATTAGACCAGAAACTTGCTACTTTTGCAAATTGTTGTACTCTAAGCGCATGCACGATGATAGATATATATACATTTATGGCCGACATGCGGTCATTGAAGCGCTTACGTTTAAACCAGAAGTTATTTCAGGCCTCTTTTTACGTAACGATGTGAAGCAAGATGTAGACAGAGGGCTTCTCTCTAAGGTAAAGCATGTGAATACCTTTAAAGGTGACAATGTCCCGGGTGGGGTAGACTCAAAAGCTGTGCACCAAGGGATGATTGCACAGATTGACCGACAGAAGCTCGTGATAACCTATGAAGAATTCCGAAGAGACTTGAAGGTGACGAATGATACGTGCTTAGCAATGCTTGGTGAGGTACAAGACCCACACAATGTAGGAGCGGTGATTCGTTCGGCTGCAGCGTTTGGAGTGACTGCGGTGTTGATTCCTAAACACCGACAGGCAGGTGTGACTGGAACGGTAGTAAAGGTATCTGCAGGGATGGCGTTTAAGGTACCTTTGGTAGAGGTAGGGAATGTGAACCGAGCTATTGAAGACATGAAGAGAGAAGGATTCTTTGTATATGGACTTGATGGAGGAGGTGATACTAATATGACCACTGAGCAGTTTACAAAGCCAACCATGTTTGTGCTGGGTAACGAAGCTGAAGGGATTCGAGAGAAAACCGCAGAACATTGTGACATGATAATTAGTATCCCTATGCATGAGCGGTGTGAGTCACTCAATGCATCGGCTTCTGCCGCAGTGGCATTTTATCAGTGGAGTGCACAGCATCCGAAAACATTATAGAAATATTGGTCTATAGTTCGTCTACTCTAGTTGAATTTAGTGACCAATAGGTAGATAATAGAGGGATATGAATACAAAATACACACATTTTATAGTAGGAGCTCTTTTGGGAGCATTGTTAGTGATAGTGGGTAGTGATTTTATAGGGAATAAAGATGAGGCGACTATTGAGAATGAACTTCGTGCACAGTACTATGCGTCGGAAGTGGCGACGATGGTGAGCCCGCATAGTTTACGGGAACGAATGGATCACGGTGACAAATCTTTTTTGCTAGTAGATGTGCGTGCGCAGGAAGATTATGAACGAGAGCATATTATCGGGGCTGTAAATATTGATACATCACAAGACCTCGATGTGATACTTGAAGCATTTAAAGCATTGCCAGATAATAAGCAGATTATCATATATTGCTATAGTACTTCATGCATGAATGGTAGAAAGGCAGGTAATTTCCTGGCAGAAAACGGCGTATATGTACAAGAGATGACTATCGGATGGAATCAGTGGCGGTATGGTTGGGATATGTGGAATTATGATAATGAAAAAGGTGAGTTTTCGGTAGAAGATTATATCGTTTCAGGCTCTGAGCCAGGAGAGGTGGATTTTGATGGAAAAATTCCGGAACCATGTCCTGTTGGAGGTAGTCTTAGGTGCTAGGACGTGGTACGTTTGACTCAATGACCGATATACCACAGACAGTACGAGGCCGAATTATTACGGAGCACAAGGCGAGCTATGTAGTGCTCGCTGATAATGATGAGTACGTTGCCACTGTGCGCGGGCACTTTCATGATGAAGAAGATAAACGATTCCCAAAGGTGGGTGACTATGTAGAAATGTCGGTGCTTGAAGAAGGTAAGGCAGTCATCGAAGACATTGAAGAACGTACAAGCCAGGTGGTACGTAAGTCAGCACACGACGACACTATCCAAGTGATGGTCGCGAATGTCGACTATGTATTTATCGTCATGGGACTTGATGATGACTTTAATTTGCGTCGTCTTGAACGATACTTGGTACTTTCTGAACAGGCGAATATTACTCCGGTGGTTATTCTTAATAAAGTGGATGTTGTGGATGATGTTGATCTCTATATGTCGCAGACACAAGATGTGTCGAAAGCTGTAGATGTGTACGCGGTAAGTGCGCTTACTGGTGAGGGCATGGATGTATTTTCTGAATATATGAAAGAAGGGAAGACTGGAGTGCTTCTTGGTTCATCAGGTGCAGGAAAATCGACTATTACCAATTACCTCTTACAGGAAACTTTGCAGGATACCAAGAGTGTACGGGAGATAGATAGTAGAGGAAGGCATACGACTACTACTCGTGAGTTGTTTAAGCTTCCTTCTGGAGGATTCTTAATAGACACTCCAGGAATGCGTGAACTGGGCTTTGTACAGGAGGATGATATGGGGGAGGGGACGTTTTCAGATGTGGAGCTCCTTGCCTATGAATGTAGATTCCCAAATTGTGATCATATAAAAAGTGCAGGGTGTGCAATACAAGTTGCCTTAGAGGAAGGAAGTCTAGATAAAAAACATTTTGATAATTATCTGAAATTGCAACAACGTAATGCAGAGACGCGACCATCTCGTAAACGGGATTAATTAATATAGCAAAGAAGAACGGTTGCCTGCAGCAACCGTTCTTCTTTGCTATAATGAAACCATTATTCCCGTAAGAAAAAAGTATGTTTGAAGTAATCCACGAATTTGCAGTACTAGGAACGGCGTGTTTTATGCTTGCATTGGCAACTATTTGGTACTCCCCCCTGCTTTTTGGAAAGGTATGGATGCGAGAAACAAAAATAACGCAAGAAATGCTCGAAAAAGCACAACCTGACAATTGGAAACATATGCTTGTTACATTTGTGAGTTATGTCGTCATGCTTGGTCTTCTTGCAGTGATGGTGGTCTACGCACCGCTACTTGGGTTGACTCCTTTATGTGCTGCAGGACTCCTTTCACTGTTTGTTGTCGCAGGGGTAGTGCCGACGACTCTTTTTGAAGGACGATCGTTTCGATACTTTGCGATTCAGGCTGGTTTCTCCGTCCTCTTCATTGTCCTAGGGACATTAATGTTGCAATACTGGCCATGGTAAGACAAAACTCAGGTTCAAAAATAATCCTTGATATTGCAATTTTTAGCTTCATTGCATTGACAATCTTTTTTGTATATCAAGGGTATGGACAAAATATCAGGAAACTCTTTTTTGGTGATGAAATAGTGTATACCGTGTATGTTGATACTGTTGCATTGACCGTGACACACGCTGATACAGAACAAGAACGTGAGCAAGGCCTTTCGGGAGTCACTAAGCTTTCTGAGTTAGGGGGAAAGTTGTTTACATTTGATAATGAACAGCGACACGGTATCTGGATGAAAGATATGAATTTTCCTATTGATATCATGTGGTTTAACAACAACCTCGAGCTGATTCATATTGAAGAAGATGTTGACCCAGATACTTATCCAGCAATCTTCGTTCCGAGCTCCGATGCTCGCTTTGTCTTGGAGGCAAACGCACACTTTGTAGACTCATTACGGGTTCAGTTGGGTGACAGACTTACTCTTCCATCATCAATACTCCCGACCGATGTGAAGCAAAACTTGCAACAATAGTTAATTATGGCATAATACAGACACGCAGATGGTTGCCCAGCACCACTTTATTTTAAAGTGGTGCTGGGAGGAAAGTCCGGACACGTTTTCTTAGCGTAAGCTGAGTCAAAAAAGGTAGCGGGTAACACCCGTCGACCAGCACCACTTTTATGAACACAGTTCATAAAAGTGGTGCTGGTAGAGGTGCGAGCAGAGACGCTTCCGACGAAAGGCAGGAAGCGCCCAGCACTACTTTTTCTTTAGAAAAAGTAGTGCTGGGCGAGTCCACTGGGTGACCAGTGGGGTGAAACGGCTAAATCCTTACCAGCGTGCAAGGCCGTGACCAGCACCACTTTTGGAACAGATAGATATTATTTTCGAGAACACTCGAATCCAAAAGTGGTGCTGGTAGAGCCGCATGAGGTATACAGTAATGTATATCCTAGGTATATGACCATCCTCGACAAAATCCGGCTTATCGCGTATATAAAAACCCCTTTTTGGGGTTTTTATATATATGGTAAACTTGAGGGATATTATTATATAAGAGGTATTTTCTATGCAGGAACAATTCCAGACAGTCCTGGCTAAAGACTCTGTAGACTCAGTTGAAGTATCGTTACGAACTATTGCACAAAACATTGTCGTTGTGGTATTTGGTTTGTTGCCATTGTTTTTTATTCCCGTTGTTTTTGCACCGTTTAGCTACACTAAAACATTGGCGGTGATCATGGGTGTATTTATTGCTTTTATTTTCTTTAGCCTTTCCGTACTGCGTTCTGGATCAATAAAAATTAATGCACCATGGGCGCTGCCTGCTTTTTGGGGTGTTGCCATTGTGACTGCAGTATCAGCACTGCTCTCAGGAGACATGTATGATTCGTTTATTGGAGAAGTTATTGGTGTACAAACTGCACTATTTATACTCCTCCTTGCGGTGACGATGAGCATCTCTTCTTTGTTTGGTCAGACAAAAGCAACAATCATGCGAATGTATATTCTCCTTACAGGAAGTGCGATTATTCTAGGAGTATTCCATATACTCCGTATTGTATTTGGAGCTGACTTCCTGTCATTAGGCATCTTTTCATCTCTCACAAGTTCACCGTTTGGTGGATGGAATGACTTAGGTTTATTTTTTGGACTGACGATCCTTCTTTCATTGGTGGCTCTTGAACAGCTCCCGCTTACCAAGTGGGTGAAAGTACTCTTCTCGGTAGTGGTCGGTGTCTCTCTTTTGATGCTGGCGATGGTAAATTTCTTTGCGATTTGGATTGTGTTGGCGCTAGTGAGCTTGGTACAGCTCATGTATACACTCACAAAAGACCGTTTCACTGAGCAAACATTACCCCTACAAGGGAAGGCGGAAGTTTCTATGTATTCGGTCTCACTCTCAACTATCGTGTTTATCTTCTCCTTAGTATTTATTATTGGAGGTTCTGCAGTAGGTGGATTTGTCTCTAATATGACCAATATATCGTACGTAGAGGTACGACCTTCATTTGAAGCGACAATAGACATTGGAAGGCAGGTGTACAAAGAAAATGCATTTGTAGGTATCGGGCCAAACAAATTCTCTGACGCATGGCGACTATATAAAGACACCTCAATCAATCAGACAGTGTTCTGGGAGACTGACTTCACTAATGGAAGTGGATTTATTCCAACACAGTTTGTAACTGGGGGAATATTTAGTATTCTTGCTTGGTTTGTATTCCTAGGTTTATTTTTGATGGCAGGGTTCCGCATGCTCTTTAAGGCAGTGCATGTCGATAGGTTCTGGTACTTCATCGGGACTTCATCATTTGTTGCTGCATTTTATTTATGGAGCATGGCTTTCTTTTATAACCCAGGTCCGGTAATACTTCTTCTTACTGCTATGTTCACGAGTATTATGTTTGTAGCACATGGGACATTGCTTTCAAATGAAGGGCGTCGGTTTTCGATTATTTCAAACAGACGTACTGGATTTATCCTTGTAGCGATTGTAATGATGGTCATTGTAGGTTCTGCAAGCGCTTTGTACTACACTGGTCGACACTATGCATCGGTGTACACTTTCAGTGGAGCAATTAGCGGTATTGATGGAAGTACAACACTAGATGAAGTAGAGAAGACTATTGCTTCTTCATATGCGATTACCCCAAATGACATATATGCCCGACAGCTTGCTTCGTATCAATTAGCAAAGATGAATACGCTTCTTGGATTACAAGAACCTACACCAGAACAGCAACAGGCATTCCAGACTGCCGCAGCAAATGGAGTAAATGCGGCACAACTTGCAGTAAACACTGACCCAACTGATTCACTCAATTGGTCAACTCTTGGTGGAATTTACAGTGTGCTTGCAGCAGCAGGAGTAGAAGGTGCAAAAGAGCGTGCCTCTGAAGCATTCACTACCGCACGAAGTTTTGACCCTACTAATCCATCATATGCTCTCCTGGAGGCACAGCTTGCTTCACGTACTGGGGATATTGAGGCAGCACGTACTGCTGCAATAGCTGCAGTACAACTCAAGCAAAACTACACTGAAGCGTTATTCTTCCTTACACAGTTAGATATTTCAGAAGGGAAGGTTCAAGATGCGATAGCCACTACCCGAGCGATTATCTCTTTTGAGCCAAATAACCCTGCACGATACTACCAGCTTGGCGTACTTGAATCGTCAGCTGAAAATACTGACAATGCTATTGCTGCATTTAGTCAGGCAGTTGCTCTTGATGCAAATTACGCAAACGCACGATACTTCTTAGCGTTAGCATTTATCCAAAATGGAAATACAGATGCAGCTTTAGCTCAGCTAGAGGTGGTACTTGCACTCAATCCTGATAATACTGATGTGCAGAATTTGATAGACCAAATAAAGTCTGGTGCTACTTTTGAGATAGATTCAAACGCACCGCCTGAGCAAATTGAGGAACTATCTACAGTCTCTGAAAATGGAGAAGAAGTGACTGCAACACAGTCACCAGACGATACACCTTTGGTAAGTACCGTAAACTCAGCTACTGAGTCATTACAACAAACAGAGGATAATGAAGATGATACACAGTAATATTTTATGGTACGACGTGTTATCAAAATGATGTATAAAGAAGTACGCGGACTTCATCAGGCCGCGTATGTTCTTGCACTCTTTGCCTTTGGCTCACAACTTTTAGCCTTGATACGCGACCGCATGCTTGCGCATCAGTTTGGTGCAGGAGCTGAACTTGATGTGTATTATGCTGCGTTCCGTATTCCTGATTTGCTCTATGTACTGTTTGCATCTACACTGTCTGTATATGTACTAATTCCGTTTGTAGTATCCCGCATCAATGGAGATGATGCGTCTAAGGCAAAAGCATTACTCGGCCAAGTGTTCTCTTTATTTTTGTTGCTGTATATATCTTTGGCGGGGGCTGTCTGGATTACAGCACCGTACATCGTTCCTGTTTTATTCCCTGGGATGATAGAAAGTACTACGCAAATAGTCGCAGTTATGCGTGTCCTACTATTGCAACCACTATTTCTAGGTATTTCGAGCTTGTTTGGAGTTATTACTCAGATTGGACATCGGTTTGTGCTCTATGCTATTAGTCCATTGATTTACAATCTAGGTATTATTTTGGGGATTGTTTTCCTCTATCCACTCTTTGGATTACAAGGTCTTGCATACGGTGTGGTAGCCGGTGCGTTTGGTCATATGCTGGTGCAGTTACCATTGGTGCGAAGTAGTAGTCTGTCATTTTGGATGGCAACCACCTTTGACTGGAAGGTTTTGTGTGAGGTGCTTAAAGTATCCATCCCACGAGCATTGACGTTGGCAATGCATCAAATAGTACTTTTAGTTTTGGTAAGTATTGCAGGTCTTATGGCTGTTGGTTCTGTGTCCGTGTTTCAGTTTGCGTACAATCTCCAATCAGTCCCGCTTGCAATTATTGGTGCCAGTTATTCTATCGCGGCATTCCCGTTACTTGCTGACCTCTATGTGAAAAAAGATATGGAAGCGTTTCGTTTGCATATTACTACCGCGTTACAGCATATTATCTTTTGGTCGGTTCCAGTGATTGGGCTCATTATCGTCCTTCGAGCGCAGGTGGTACGTGTGGTACTTGGAAGTGGAGCATTTGACTGGGGTGATACACGGCTCACTGCAGCAGTGTTGGCACTTCTGTGCATTTCTCTGTTTGCACAAGCAGTCAATCTGCTGATGGTGCGTGTCTTTTACGCAGGAGGGTATACAAAAATACCATTCCTCGTGACGCTCTTTGGCTCTGCAACTGCCGTAGTGTTGACGATGTTTTTCTACAAGAGTTACACAGCATCCATTGCTGCACAAAGCGCTGTTGAGTCCCTGATGCGTATTGGAGGAGTGCCAGGGTCCGAGGTGCTTACTATCGCATTTGGATACAGTGTGGCGATTATCTTCCAAACAATGGTATTGATGACTGTTGCGGTTTATAAATTCAAACTTCAAACACAATGGATGCCGGTACGTGTAGGAAGGGCGGTATTGGCTGCTATTGTTGGGGGCTTCTGCGCGTACGCTTCACTCAACTTCTTTGTCTTCGGAATAGATGAAGATACGTTCATCGGAATCTTTCTGCAGGGATTTATGGGAGGCCTTGCAGGGATTGTTGGTGTTGTTTCAACATATTACATAACAAAGTCACCTGAGCTACAAGAGATTCACAAATCACTACGGGCACGTAGAAGAAGGGCAGAAGTTATTTCATCACCAGATGAAATACTATAATTAAGTAGCAAAACACTGCCTTTTGAGGTACAGTACACGACTAATGAAACAGATTCGAAATTTTTCTATTATTGCACACATCGACCATGGTAAGTCGACGCTTTCTGACCGTATGTTAGAGGAGACAAAGACGGTTGAGACTCGAAAAATGCAAGACCAGGTTCTTGATTCTATGGAGCTTGAGCGTGAACGGGGAATTACTATCAAAATGCAACCCGTACGCATGGAACACGAGCGCAACGGTGAAGAATATATTCTCAATCTCATTGATACCCCAGGGCATATTGATTTTTCATATGAAGTATCACGTGCACTGAATGCCGTAGAGGGGGTACTTCTTTTGGTGGATAGTACTCAAGGTGTGCAAGCGCAGACACTTAGTGTGTTACAGATGGCACAGGATCTCAATTTAAAAATCATTCCCGTACTTACTAAAGTCGATGTACCACACTCGCGTATCCCCGAAGTATCTGAAGAGCTGGTGAATTTGCTCAAGTGTGACCCTGACGAAATCCTACTTGCATCTGGAAAAACAGGGGAGGGTGTGCCTGAGTTGCTCGGCGAAATATGTGACCGTATCCCTCCACCCAAAGAATCACAGCATGACGAATACCGAGGTCTTATTTTTGATTTTCAATACGACAATCACCGAGGAATTATCGTGTATCAGCGCGTATTTGATGGTGCGGTGCGTAAAGGTGACAAACTGAAATTTGCAATCAGTGGCAAGACGTTTCAAGCGCTTGAGGTGGGTATGTTAGCGCCAGAAGAGGTGCCTGCGGACTTAATTAGTTCAGGAGAGATTGGATATATTGTAACAGGGATAAAAGAGCCGAACGTAGCAAATGTGGGAGATACACTCATGCTGGAGAAAAGTACTCTGGACCCACTTGTTGGGTATCAGGAGGCGAACCCTGTGGTATGGGCATCGGTGTTCTCTGAAAGTCAAGATGATTTCACAATGCTTCGTCAAGCCTTAGATAGGCTAAAGCTCTCAGACTCATCACTTTCTTACGAGGAAGAGTCTTCTGGAGTGCTTGGGCGGGGGTTTCGTTGTGGATTTCTTGGGATGCTTCATATGGAGATTATCACCGAGCGACTTCGACGTGAGTTTAATCTAGACTTAGTAGTAACATCCCCGTCTATTTCATACGAAATTACTCATGCAGACGGAAAAGTTGAGGAGGTGTATGCAGCAACACGGTTCCCTGACCATGGAGACAAGGTGTCAGTGCGTGAACCGTGGATACTCGGGCAAATCATTCTCCCAGGAGAATATATCGGAAATATAATGACACTTCTCTATGAACATGAGTCTTCAGTTATTGATACTGAGTTATTTGGGGATGGTCGAACACTCCTTGCTATTGAAATGCCATTACGCGAACTGATGCGAGGATTTTTTGATAAACTTAAAAACGCATCAAGTGGATATGCCTCACTCTCATACGAAATTGCAGAAATGCGTGATGCGTCGGTAACACGCCTTGATGTGTTGGTTGCTGAGGAAGTTGTTCCTGCATTTTCACGAGTGATAGGACTTGCTCGTGCTGAGGTAGAAGCTAAGGCTGTCACTGAGAAACTTTTTAGAACGATGCCGAAGCAACAATTCGCACTTAAAATCCAAGCGCAGGTACTTGGAAAAATTATCGCAACAAAGAAAATTTCAGCAGTACGTAAAGACGTGACCGCCGGACTCTACGGAGGAGATGTTTCTCGAAAGAATAAACTGCTCGACAAGCAAAAGAAAGGGAAGAAGAAAGCGCTGGCGAGGGGAACTGGGAATGTGCATATACCGCCTACCGTGTTCATGAAAATGATCAAGGATGACTAAACGTCATCCTTGAT